>CAXBOF010000137.1:0-5890 GCA_963977205.1 uncultured Phycisphaera sp.
GCCTTCTGCAGGCTCAGCTCCATCGGGTCCGCGCTGCGGAGCCGACGATCGAGTGAACCAAGTAAATCGTCGAGCGTGCCGCGCTCTTCGTCCGTCAACGCCTTCGAACGGACCAAGCCACTCAGCACCTGCTGAGCCTCGATCAATCGCCCTCTGTTCATGAGCATCTCGGCCTGCTCAAACCCGGATGTTGCGGAAGCGACCCCGGGTTCATCCGAGCCGAACTCATTCGAGCCGTAGACGCCAATTTCCGCAACGCTCGTGCCGACGCAGAGGCCCGCCGCTGTCACCAGCGCCGCTGCCGAAAGAACGTACCGACGAGACGAACCAAACTGCCAGATGGTCATCGTGATCTCCAGATCGCACCCGCCGATTCCGCGCAGAATCGACAACACGCACTACTTTCACGCTCATGGAGCCCCGGGGGGGACGCGCTTTTCCTGGTTCCTGCTCAGGCTACTCCCTTGCGCCGAGCGGACCTACGCGTCGTCGTGGCTGCCCTGGGTCGTCGTTGACCCGTCGCCCCGGCCGAGCTTGCCTCAGTGCGTGCTCGGCCGGACCGGAAGATACACACCCAAACGCGCCGACGCAAACCGGGTCCTCAATCTGATTCGCCCGTCAGCCACCGCTGGGTCCATATCTTGGACACCCCAAGTTCCGATTGGTTCGCAGAACGTGGCTTGCCCAGAACCCGACCGACCTCCCGAGCAAACTCCTTCGGGCCAAGCCGATCCGCCGAAACCACCACCGGCTCCTCGAATTGCTCGATGTCCACGTCAGGCAGCACCGCGTCGGCAGCCAGATCCTCGGCCTCACGCAGCGAGTCGGCTGTCACCAAAACCTCGGAATACCTGTTCATGCCTGACTTTCCGGGTGTCCGGACCACGCACCGCCACCCAGTGATCCCGAGCGCCCGGCCCCGATCGTCCACGTTTTGTTCGGGATCGACGTTGAGCAAAAGCCGCCAATCGTCCCGCAAACGCTCGACAATTTCATCCACATTCAGAAGATCAGGCCGATCATCAGCCGTACGAAGCACCGTCCTGTGCTCGTGTCCGACCGAGTCCGCGCCCGCCGGATCTTCGCGCTCTTTCAACTCAAAGGCCCGGAGCACATTCTCGACGCGCTGCTTGATGACAGGCTCGGCACGCACCGTGACAATTTTGTGCTCATCCACAAAAATATAGAGGAAGGGGTTGTCGCTCATCGCCCCGAACCCGATCAGCCCATCCTCGTAGAAAAAATCCTTGAACCGGATCAGCCCGTCTAGAAACTGATCCAGGGCCAGATGGTCATAGCTGATATAGGGGTCGATCTCCCGGAAGGCGTCCCGCCCCAGGACATCCAGAATCGGAAAGAGCCGGGCAGGCATGAGTGAGAGCAGGCTCTGAACAAGGCTCGGAAGCCGCTCGGCCGAGATCACGATGTCGTAGACGTACCGGTCGGGCCACTCTTCCCAGTCGCCCGAATCGTCGTCTCCGTCGGCCGACTCGAACTCAAGCGTGTACCCCGTCTTGGGCTCCATAGGCTCGATCGGATAGACCCCCAGCGGGAAGACCATCTCATCGACAGCCACCCGCTCGATCGCCGGGTCAGCCTCGCACCGCTCAGGGATCATCACGCTCATCCTGTGAATCGCCTCGTCATCGGGCGTAGCGTATCGCTCCAAACCCGATTTATCGCGGCCAAGACCCGCCGGAGCCCTTCCAGTGCCCGATCACGACCCCGAATCATCATCCGTCGGCTCGTTCATCGCCGTGGCCATCAATAACACGAACACATCTATCGGCCTGGCCGAGGGATTGGCTGTCTCCCGCGTCACGACCGTCGCCAGCGCCGAATCCGAGGCCATCGGCAACGTCGCCGCCTCGCTGCTCGACGCGGACCCGGGCATCGTCCTGCTTTCCTCGGTGAATCAGGCCGCCACGGAGCCGGCGATCCGGGCGATCCGGGCCGCCACGGGCCTGGATGTCCGCCAATTCGGCCCGGACATGCCCGTCCCCATCGCCCACACCATCCCTGAGCCGATCACCACTGGGCTGGATCGCTTCCTCTGCGCTCTGGGCGCATTCGAGACAATCAATCAGGCCTGCGTCGTCGTCGATGCCGGCACGGCCCTGACGTGCGATTTCGTCGACGGGCAGGGCGTGTTCCACGGCGGGGCGATCATCCCGGGCGGTCAGATGATGCTCGATGCGCTGCCCGCCAAGGCGCCGGCCCTGCCCAGGCTCAATCTCGCCGATATGCCAAGCCCGCTCGAACCCTTCGGCAAATCGACCGAGCACGCGATGCTGCTGGGAGTGCAGGCCGCCGCGCGCGGGGCCGTGCGATACCTCGCCGAGCGGTACGCCGAGTTCTACGAGGCCTACCCGCAGATCATCGCCACGGGTGGCGGCGTCTTGCCGCTGTTCGGCGATGACGAGCTGATCGAGCAGGTCGTGCCCGATCTCCAGCTTGTCGGCATCGCCGCGGCCCGAAAGCGGCTCATCGAGGCCGACGAAGAGGGATCAGACTGAACGCCATGAGTGTGCGCACACGCCTGTCCACGCCTGCCGGTCGGGCCGCGGCTCTGGCGGTGATTGATCTCTTTGCCCACTCGGCGGGTGAGCTTGAGCCGTTCATCCACAAACATGCGAACGTGCGCACAAAGCCGGGCGAAGTGAAACTCGCCCACCTCGCGGGCGTCGATCACGGCCTCGTCATCCATTGGACCGAAACCTTCGCGCAGATCACACCCCACGGCGGCACAGCGGTCGTGGATGAATTGATGAAAGCCCTCGAATCCGGGGGAGCCGAGGTTGCATCGCAAGTCGATCCGATCGAGGCGTACCCCGAAGCTCGGAGCGCCATCGATGCGCGCGCGCTTGCGGCACTGTCACAGGCCGTCAGCCCGATGGCGGTCGATCTCCTGCTTGTGCAGCACGAACGCTGGGGGAAGGGCGAACGAGAGACCACCGATGCGCGCACGGATCGGGATGTGCGGTTGATGCGACTCATCGAGCCGCCGCTGGTGGCGGTGGTGGGCGAGCCGAACATCGGCAAGAGCACATTGCTCAACACACTGGCCGGTCGCGAATTGGCGATTGTCTCCGACCAGGCGGGCACGACGCGCGACCATGTCGGGGCGCAGATCAATCTGGGCGGGGTGGTGGTGGGTTGGATCGACACGCCCGGCGTGCGCGAGGCGGTCGGCCCCGAGGCGCAGGCGATCGAACTGGCGGCGGAGCTGATCGCAAAGGCTGATCTCGTGATCGCGGTGGGGGATAGGACCACCGCCGATCCGCGCTGGTTTGTGGGGGCGGAGCCGGGGTTGGTGGTTGCCCTGCGCGGGGATCTGGGGAAGCCGGTGTGGGCACATGATCTGGCGGTCTCGGCAACGACGGGCGAGGGGGTTGCGGGGTTGGTTGCGGCGGTGCGGGAGTTGCTCGTGCCTACGGCGGATTTGGTGGATGCGGGGGCCTGGAAGTTTTGGGAATGAGCACAGAGCTTCAGACCCCTCTCCCCGGCCCTCTCCCCGGAGGGGAGAGGGAGGAAAGTCCAATTGTTTGGCATTGCAGGAGCACTTTGGCGTGCATGGTGCGGGGGTTCTAGGATCCCTTCCCGCGGCCTGTGTCGCGGCTTTGGAGCAAGCAGATGGATGATCGCACCAGCCAGATCCGCGAGGGAGCCGGTCTCGACGAGAGCCGGATCAACCAGGACTTCATCGACATGCTCCAGAAATGGAGCTCGCCGGCGCTGTTCATCATCGCGGGCATCGTGCTGGCGTACTGGGGTTATGGGCAGTTGCAGAAGCGTGCCAACGCGAAGGTTAACCGCGCGTTCGAGCAGGTCGCCAACGCGGTGGACTACACGGTTGCCAGCCCCTCGCCCGTGACGCTCCGCGCGATTCGCGAGCAGTACGGCGACATTCGGGGCATCGCGCCGATGGCGGCGCTGCGCGAGGCGGACCTCTATCTGAACGCGGCGGTGCGGGGTGTGGCCCCCGGCGCTGAGATCGAACTCGACGAGAACAACCAGCCCACGGACACATACGCAGAAGAAGATCTGCTGAGCGACGAGGATCGCTCCAAGATGCTCGACGATGCAGAGGCGCTCTACCGCGAAGTGGCGGGGATGACCAAAGAGGGCGCGGACTGGGCAATCCACCATCTGGGTGCGCAGTTCGGCTTGGCAGCGGTGGCCGAGAGCAAGGGCGATGCCGAGGGCGCCAAGGCCGCGTACACAGAGGCCAAGACGATCGCCGAGAGCGAGGGTTTCCAGCTCTGGGTTGATGTCGCTGAGGAGCGTCTGGCGACGGTCGAAGAGATGATCGTGCCGGTGGAGTTGGTGTCCAAGGCTGCGCTGCCCAAAGAGCCGGAGCCTGTGGTTGAGACGCCCGCGGAAACGCCGACGGTTGAGGCCCCGGCTATCGAAGGCGAAGAGGCTGGTGCGACCGAGGGCGAGACGGGCGAAACGCCTGTCCCGGAGGAGCAGCCTGCTGAGGATCCGGGCACTGACGACGGAAGCGGCGGGGGAGGTGAGATGCGGCGAGATCTCGACTTCGGCGACGAGGCCGAGGCTCCGATCATTGATGCGCGTGATCTGATTCAGCCGGGCGGCAAGATCGACCCGGACGAATTGCGTGCGCGCGTCGAGGAAGCCCGCGAGGACGAGTCCCCGATGCCGCGGGTTGAGTTCTGCCTGCTTGGTGATCTCAAAGAGGCGCGGCTTGATAAGTATCTGACGACGAGGGTGCGGTTTTTGAGCCGAAACCAGTTGCAGCAGATCATCGATTCGGGCGGGGCGAGCGTGAACGGAAAGCTGGCCAAGAGCTCGACAAAGCTGAAGAAGGGCGATGTGCTGAGGCTGGGGATTCCGCCGCCGCCCTCGAGCGAGGTCGTGCCGGAGGAGATCCCGATCGAGGTCCTGCACGAGGACGATCATCTGATCGTGCTGAATAAAGCTCCCGGCATCATCGTGCACCCGGCGCGGACGGAGCTTGACGGGACGCTGATCAACGCGCTTGCCTGGCACTTTGCCAACACGTCGAGCGGGAACTTGTCGGAGGTTGGCAAGGACTTGGCGAGGCCGGGCGTGGTGCATCGGCTCGATCGCGACACGAGCGGGTGCATCGTCTTTGCTAAGGATGAGGAAACGCACTGGAAGCTGGGTTCGCAGTTCGAGAAGCGGACGGTGGACAAGCGGTACCTGGCGGTGGTGCAGGGCTGGGTGGAGCCCGAGGCGATGGTGATCGATCGCCCGATCGGGCCGCACCCCTCGAAGGTGAAGGGCTACCGCGAGAAGATGGTGGTTCGTCACGACGATCTGGGCAAGCCGAGCGTGACGATCTGCCGAGTGCGCGAGCGGTACCGGATCCATGACCGGGTGGTGGGGGATCAGCAGTTTTCACTGGTTGAATTGGAACTGAAGACAGGGCGGACGCACCAGATCCGTGTGCACATGACGGATGCGGGCTGGCCGATCGTGGGCGATGACATGTACGGCGGGCGGGCGTTCCTCGATGGTGATAAGGCGATCGTGAGTCGTCAGTGTCTGCACGCGGCGCTTCTGGCGATCGAGCACCCCAAGACGGGCGAGGCGTTGGTGTTCGTGGCGCCGCCGAGGGATGACATGCTGAACCTGATTTCGTACCTGCGCAAGGCGGGCGAGGTGGACCGGGTGAATGTGAATTCCACGGTGCCGTTGGTGCGTCTGGGGCTGGGCTGGCCTGATATTGAGGCCGACGCCGCGTCCTGATCGGGCTGATTTCGGCCTGAATTTGACGGCTTTGCGGATCTGATGGCATCCGGAAACGGGCTAGGATGAGTGGATGTCCGCGCCGCTGCCGGGTGGGTGTGCGTTGACGCGGGGGCAGGGTTCAATCGAGGGGAAACTGATGAAACGCACGCTG
>CAXBOF010000138.1:0-5881 GCA_963977205.1 uncultured Phycisphaera sp.
ACTCAAGGGGAGGTTGGGCCCACGCATTGTCTTTGGTGACTCTGCAGAAGGTGCTCCTCGGTGGGTTGTTATTGTGGACATCACACCAGCATCTTGGAGCGTCGATACCATCGAGTGCTGGCTGAGTGCATGGGCATACTCAATCTCGCAAATGATTTCAATCTGATCATTGAGGACAATCGCTTCGGCTAGCACGCAAAAATCGAGGAGGTCGACAAAGTGACACTTCTCCCGCATGCCCTCTAGGGTTGCGACCAGCCCCTCTCAGCTTGCTAACACGGATGCGTTGAACTCTTGATTTGTTGCTGTTTTCTTCATTCGTGATCGACAACTCCGCAATAACCAGATCTGTCAACTATCCTGGTTTGACCCCGGTCCTTGCTCCAACTCTAGCAGCGTTGATGTAGCCTGAATCCGAAGTTACTCCATTTGGGCCCGAGAGAAAGCAGTTATGTTGTGGTGGAAGAGTGATAAAATTCTGTGTATTGTCGACGCCTAGCCAGTGTCTGGCCTATTTTGCCCAGTCGATTGGGGTCGTTTGCAGTTCGTTCTGCGCTGTTGGTTGCTCAGAAAGGAGTTAAAGCGGGTTGGCGGCAACTCCAAGGACTCATACAGCCACTGGGCTACTTGATGAGTATAATCAGCATGGCTCACATATCGTGGTCGCTAGATCCAAGCCATTACCAATTAGTGGAATTGATCGGTAGTTGTCCCCCATATGCCCGCACTTATGAATCGTTTTGGGGAGTCAAATCCCGCGAATAGCAGGTCGGACATCGTGCTCGGCTAGACTAGAGTTGTCTCATAATGTCGAATCCGCAAGCCGAATACGAGCAGTTGGCTCAACAGATCGGGGATGAATGTCCGCTGATCGCCGCTGCTCTCCATGGGTTACTTAGGCACCGTACGGACAACTTTGATGCGTACTTTCAGCAGGTATGTCTGAACTCCGCCGTGGACGGCACCAAGGCCTCCGTCTGCTGTCATTATCTGCGACGCGATGGCAATGGCAACGTCCGAGTCGCAGATTTGGCAGCTCGTCTGCGCGATGAGGTCGTGAACTATTCGATCCCTCGGTCACGTATCGAGAGCGCTGTAGAGCACTACCACACCACGAAATCGATGCACAAAGTGGGGCGGTTGGAGCAGGAGGCAAGAAAGCTCTTTGCAGACGTACGCAAATCGGGTGAGGGCGGAGAAGTTCTCCTCTATGTGCTTTCTGAGACGGTCCTTCAACTTCCGCAAGTTCTTTGCAAGATGCCTTTGAAGACCAACCCGAACGTGCACTACCACGGGGTAGACGGGATACACGGCAGCGTTGACTCCGAAACCGGGATGCTCGCGCTCTACTGGGGGGAGTCGAAGCTCCACAAGTCGGTCGGCAGCGCCGTCGCAGGGTGCATGGCGAGCGTCGCGCCGTACGTTCTGTCAGATGGCGGGAGTGGTGCGCCCGTCCATCGCGATCTTGAGCTTCTCCGGGATAATGTTGACTTTGCTGATGCCGATTTGGAGGCCGCGTTCCGCAAGTATCTCGACCCTGATGACGTTGATTTCCTCAAAGTGCAGTATCGAGCGGTGTGCTTGGTTGGATTTGACCTCGAAGACTACGCGGACCCCTTCGACCCGGACGACCGCGAGAAGATTGCTGATGCAGCCGCGAAGGCGATGAAGTCTTGGAACGACATGGTGAAGGCAGGTGTCGTGAAGCAGAAGCTCGATACGGCCCACCTGCATGTGTTCTGCGTACCCTTCCCGTCGGTCGAAGCGTTCAGGGAGACGTTCCTCAAAGAGTTGGGACTGGGCGATGCCACGTGAAGAGTTGCAACTCTGGCTGGTGGAGTGCAAGGGCTTTCAGTCTCGCTTGCGAGCGGTTGTGCTCGATTCGGTCGCGGGGCAGTTCAAGGAGCTGGATCGAGTCGATGAGTTGCGGGAGGTTGAACACGACTGGCGATACCTGCTGCTGTGCGCGAGTCTGCTCGCGGGTTCAGAGGACCCTCGTGCGGAAGACGCGGCGCTGCGGATCGCGCAACACTGCCTGATGCACTCTGGGACGAGCGGGAATGAGAAGGACGCCGCGGCAGTTGTTCTTGAGGCCCTGACCAACTCTCCGGCGATCCGGCTTGCAGAGTCGAGGAATCTACTCGTACCCGGTTATGTCGATCGGATTCCCGGCCCTATGCAGCAGGATCATGTTCGGCGCGCGCTGCGACACCGTATTTTTCTGTCGAACGGTGAGAGCCTGGACGCAAACCGTTTCCAATACCAGTTCTGGGACGAGAGCGAGCGAGCGGATTGGCTGAGCGTGTCGGCACCGACATCGGCGGGGAAGTCGTACATATTGAAGCGATGGCTCGAAGAAACGATCCGCTTAGCAGGCCGGATTGATGTGGTCTATGTCGTCCCCACCCGAGCGCTCATCCAAGAGGTTGAAGATGATCTTCGTGACCACTTCGCAGGAGTGGAGCATGCGCGGGTCGCGGTGTCGTCTGTCCCCGCGGCAGCAATCCTGCAAGAAAACGCTTCAAACGTCCTCGTGTTCACCCAAGAACGGCTCCACTTGCTCATGAGCCGGATCAGTGACCAGTTCGCGCCGCAAGTTCTGATCGTGGATGAAGCGCAAAAGATCGGAGATGGTCATCGGGGCGTGCTGCTCCAGCAAGCACTCGATGAAGTGCTGCGTCGCAATGAGTGCGTGCGAGTCGTATACGCCAGTCCGATGACGGAAAATCCCGAGGTTCTTCTAGCCGCTGCGCCACCAGGCGCGAAGCGGGGCCACATCGCGAGTGAAGAGCAAACGGTGAACCAGAATCTGCTGTGGGTATCACAAACTCACGGCAGACCGGATCAGTGGGATGTCGAACTCAGAGTAGACGGCGATTCGCATCGGCTCGGTTCCATCCCGCTCCCGAACAGACCAGGCTCCAATAGCAAGAGACTGACCTTCGTAGCCCACGCGATGAGTCAGGACGTGGGAGGCAACATCATCTATGTCAATGGCGCGGCGGACGCCGAAAAGACGGCGCTCCAGTTGTGGGATTTGGTCGGCGAAGAACAGGATATCAGTGATCAGCAACCCGTGCGTGATCTAGTCGAGCTTGTTCGCCACACAATTCACCCGAAGTACCTGCTCGCGCAGGCCCTGTCGCGCGGTATCGGGTTCCACTACGGGAATATGCCGCTGCTCGTGAGAAAGGAAGTTGAGCGACTTTTCCGTGAAGGCGTTTTGCAATACCTCGTATGCACCTCGACACTGTTGGAAGGTGTGAATCTCCCCTGCCGGTCTGTATTCGCTCGAGGCCCTCGACGCGGCAAGAACATGCCGATGTCGCCGAGCGACTTCTGGAACCTCGCCGGCAGAGCGGGCCGATGGGGCAAGGAGTTCCAGGGGAACATCGTATGTATCGATCCAAAGGAGACGGTCTGGAAAGGCGGTGTTCCAGAACGGCGAGTCAAACATGTAATTTCAACACCAGCGGATCGAATCCGCAGTATGGAAGCAGAGATCGTTGATTTCGTGCGTGAAGGCACGCCCCGTTCCACAGCGGCGAAGAACCCCGAGTTGGAGCACCTTGCGAGCTACCTCGCAAATGCGCGCATGCAGTATGGCGCGATCGTTGAGTCCCCGATCTGCGATCGAATAGGGATGGATCTGGCAAGCCGCCTTGACAAAGTGCTCGCAGCGGTTGTTGATGAGCTCGAAGTCCCGGAAGGGATACTCATCCGCAACCCGGGGATTAGTCCTCTGGCGATGCAGTCGCTTCTTGGGTACTTCTCTCAGAGATCGGGACCGGTGGAGGAACTGGTGCCGATCCCGCCGGAGAGCGAGGATGCCGCAGCGGGCTACACCGCGATCTTCGAGAGGATTAATAACCACTTGGGAGTGGCATTCGGCTCGGGGGGGCGAGTGTTTCAATGTGCGCTCCTCACAGTGAACTGGATGCGTGGCTACCCGTTGTCTCGCATGATCACATCGTGGATTGGATATCTGGAAAGGAATAGCCGTGAGTATCAGGTCGCCACAGAAATCCGAAAAACGATGGAAGACGTTGAGCAGGTCGCCCGGTACCTGGCTCCAAAGTATTTGTCGTGCTATCTCGACCTCGTAACGCACCATCTGCAAGAGGCTGGAGAGACGGGTCTATTGGAACGGATCCCTGATGTAAGTCTCTTGTTGGAATTCGGTGTCTCCCAGCAGACGCAAATGTCGCTGATGTCGCTCGGGCTGTCAAGAACAACGACCATTACCGTGTCTGATCTCATCGCTCGTGATGACTTGACGATTGAGGAGGCAGTGAAGTGGATCGCGGGTCAAGACTGGGACAGCATCGAACTACCTCGTCTCGCTAAAAGGGAAGTTGAGAAAATAGTATCACTGACAAACCAATAGCTTGCACACCGCAGCAACAGGGTAGAATTTCGACAACTCCACCTCCGCTTGACCTAGCTTGTTTATGATCGCTTCAGCCGAATGACGATTCCCGGCCATATCCGAACCTCCTAAGTACCTGCCGATCCGAAGATACAAGCCGGTATGGGTTTAGGGGTAAAGGTCAGTGTGCGCTTGTCCCCGTTCCTGTACCAGTCTGAGGGTTAGGGATCTGTATCGTCCGGCTAGGCTCGCCTGGCGCTGTATGGTCTGTCTTGATTGCAATGCCCCGCCACGCTTCGGCGTTCTGCCGAGCATCATCAGTCGCTGAAAACCAGAACACGAACCACTTCACTGGAAGAGCCACATTGGTCAGAAACGTAGGGACCGGAACCGAACGGATTTGATATCCGAATCCCGCACGATCTGCGTGCTCCAGGACCCTTCCTGCGTCTTCAGGAAATAGATGTGCGATCCGTTGCTGCCCAAGTAGTACACATTGGTCGCATCCTTGCCCAGGTCTGCTTCGAACTCGCCAACCGCATCCTCAAAGTCGAACATCACCACCTTCGGGAAGGTCCTATCCAGCATCTCGGGGTTGATCGACTTGGCTGTGTCTGATAGGGCGCTGCCGGTCATGCCAAGCAGCACGATCAGGAGCAAGCCTGAGGCGATTGGCTGCCACCACGCCGGGAGCTTTCCGTAGACCAACGCGCGGATGCACTGGCCAAGGCCGAGACCCGCGGCGATCCCGGCAACGGAGAGCACGCGGAACACCCATTCTGCGGCTATGAACTTCTCCAGGATGATCGCAACACAAGCAAGCACCACCGAGGTGATCGCCATGAAGGTCCGGAACCCGCGTTCATTGATCGCATATCCGAGAAGTAGAACTATCAGCAAAGCGCCCACATCGATGACCGCCCCCGCGGTCCAGGCCGGGGGGCGACCACCTCGCCGAGGATGTCGGGCGGCGTCTGGATTGCCAGAGCAATGGTCGCGCGCCGCAGATACGCATCGGCCGTGAACAGGGCGATGACCAAGGGCGGGATCAGTCCCGCTGCCCACTTGAATTCAGGCGCGATCCGATTAGTGGTCTCCTGTGTGCTCATCGCTCTTGGAGGTCCAGTGCCCCTAGCCCGGCCAGCTGGGCGGTCGCCCAAGACCTGGTCGACTCGTTTGCGGTCGTAAAGGCGATCTGCTCAAGCAGCGTTCGGGTCCGCTGGTCAGGACGGCGGTGGCGGAGCTGCAGCGAGGCGAGCCCGACCATCGCAGCCTCGAGCTCGGGCCGGACTTCAAGGACGGACTGGTAGGTCGCGATCGCTTCTTCGACCTGGCCGCCCCGCTCGAGGGCGATGGCGAGGTTGATGCGGGGGTCTGGGTGTCCTGGCATGAGCTTGCGCGCCCACTCGAACTCCGACGACGCCTCGTAGAGATCCCCGCGAGAGAGGAAGATGACACCCAGGTTGTTGTGGGCGGGCCCGTAGTAGAGGTCGTGCGCGAGCGCCTCACGCA
>CAXBOF010000139.1:0-5875 GCA_963977205.1 uncultured Phycisphaera sp.
GGTGTGGTCAGACACGCGGCTTCCACCCGAAACCATTTCGCTCCCAACGTTCCCTCTGGCCGGGATGACCGAGGATTCGCAGTTCATCCCAAGGATGCTCACCGACGAGGGTGACGCCGCCGGTGTTACGATCGATTCTTGGGGAAACGTCATCAGCTTTGCCTGGCTGCTCAATGATGGGACAACCATCGAGTTTCCCATCGAAACGCGCCGACTCGAATCCGACTGGGTGTATTACATCGCATTCGAGCCGACAGGTAACGGCGGAGCGATCGTCGCCACACGCACTGACGACGCAACCGGGCTCAACCCTCAGCACCACGTCTACAGCCTAACGCAGGACCGACTCGAGCCGATCTGGAGCAGCAAGGCACCCAACGACTTTCCCAGAATCGCGGCATCCCCGACCGGTGCTCATCTCATTCAGGTGAGGACGAAATTGCTGCTCACGGCTGGAGGAACCCGCCTAGATATCTCCAACCTCATTGCAACCTCTTTGCCCGTCGCTGCTCTCAGTGATATAGCAGATGACTTCACCATTCTTACCGCGCGAGGCATCCTCCGCCCCACCACTTGCCTCGCCGACACGTACCAAGACGGCTCGCTCAGCACCGATGATTTCTTCGCGTGGCTGGACGCCTATCAGGCCGGCGATGGCATCGCAGACCAGAACCTCGACCAGCGCCTCACGCCCGCCGACTTCTCGGCGTGGATCGTGCGCTACAACAAGGGCTGTGATTTCGGCGGGTGAGCCGGTCTCAGTTCTCGGGGACGTTGTCGCTCGTGACGATCTGACGGAACTTGGTGCGGAGCATGTTGGTGATGGTGCCCTCGCCGCCCGAGCCGATGCGGTGCGCGTCGTCCTCGTTCTCGCCGATGCGTGTGACGGCGATCACCTCGGCGGCGCTGCCGGTCAGGAAAATCTCGTCGGCCGCGTACACATCTTCGATCCGCAGATTTTTCTCGGTCACCTGCACGCCGACGAGCGGGGCGAGTTCTTCGATGACGAACTTACGGGTGATGCCCTCGAGAATGCCGGCCTCGCTGGGTGGCGTGTAGATCTCGCCGTCCTTGACTATAAAGATGTTGTCGCCCGAACCCTCGGCGACGAATCCATCGGTGTTGAGCATGATGCACTCGAGGCAGCCAGCGTCGATCGCTTCGATCTTGGCCATGATGTTGTTGAGGTAGTTGAGACTCTTGATGCGGGGATCAAGGCATTCCACGGGGATGCGGGGGCGCTTGGCGACGACGACACGCATGCCCTGCTCGTAGAGCTCGGGCGGGAAGAGCTGGATCTGGTCGGCGATGCAGATGATGCCGGGCTCGGGGCACTTGAAGGGGTGCAGGCCCAGCGTCCCCACGCCGCGCGTGACGACGAGGCGGATGTAGCCGTCGACGAGGTTGTTGGCCTCGATGCAGTCGCGTTGGATTTTGACCATCTCCTCGGGCGAGATGTGCTTGGCGAGATCGAGCCGGATCGCCTTGGCGCAGCCGTAGAGGCGGCGCATGTGCTGTTCGGATTTGAAGATCTTGCCCTTATAGACGCGGATGCCCTCGAAGACGCCGTCGCCGTAGAGCAGGCCGTGATCAAAGACGTTCACCGCTGCCTGGGATTTGGGGAGCATCTTGCCGTTGACGTAGACCATGGGCAGGTCGGTCGTGGCGGGCTTGGTCACGGCTACGTTGGTGTCGGTCGCGACATTGGACATGATCAAACTCCTTGAATCCTCCGAGTCCCGTTCCACGGGCCTCGCCGATCATCGGCTTGAGGACGCGTCCTCTCGCACGGCTCATTGTATACCAGTTTCCTGCCCGCTCGCCGCGGGTGGCCACAATCCAAACTTACGATAACTTGCTGCGAACTGTCGTGAATACGCAAGAACGTGCCTCTAGGTTCTTAGAGCTGCACTCAATTCACTCTGGGCCGAGGCGATCACCCGCTCCATTTGCGGGTCCACATCCTCGTGCCGCAAGGTCCCAGAACCACTGCGGAACCGCAGGCGGAGGGTGAGGGATTTCTTTCCCTCGCCGACCTGCTTGCCCCGATACGCCCCGATGAACCCGAGCGACTCGAAGTGCTCGAGTTTGAGGCCGTCCACGAGTGACTCGACTCGACCCCAGCTGTCACCCTCTTCGACGATGAGCGAGAGGTCGCGTTCGATGGCCGGGAACTCGGGCAGGGCGGTGACGCTCGCCTTGGGCGGGTAGAGCCGGATCAGGGCATCAAGATCCAGTTCGGCCGCGACTGTCGGTACATCCACGCCCGCGGCCTTGGCGACTCCGGGCTCGATCGCACCGAGGACACCCACCGCGTTGCTGTTGACGAGAACATGGCCGCACGCGCCGCTGCGCCAACCAGGCGACTCGGGCTCGATCGGCTCGATAACGAGATCCGCATCGGTCCCCGCCATCGCGCGGACGATGTGCTCGACAGCCCCGCGGATCGCGCGGATCGCGCTCTGAAGCTGCTCGGGCTTAGCTTGTTTGCCCGGCTGAACGCCCTCGACATCCATCAGCATCGCGAGCATCCGGCGTTCGACGGTTTCGTGCGCCTGGGTCTGGGCGAAGGTGGCAGACATCTCGTACAGACGAACCCCGCCGGGCACCTCGACCTGCCCCGCGGCATTGGCGCGGCGGCAAGTCAGCAGGCTCGGCAGGACACTGGGCCTCAAAATAGGCTCCGAGCCCCGGCGGTCGTCATCGACCCCAACCATCTCAAGCCCGGGACGGACCCAGGGGGCGGCCATCTCGGTCGAGACAAAGCTGAAGGTGACGGTCTCGTAGAACCCGAGCCCGGTCAGCACGCGGTGGAGCTCACGCCTTGCGCGCTCAGACTCTTGCGGATGACGCACGCGCAGCGGGATCTTGTCTTGCTCGGGGACGTGCTCGTAGCCGACCGTCCGCGCGACCTCCTCGATGAGATCGATCTCGCGCTCAAGATCGGGGCGGTACGCCGGGGGCTGGCAGACCAACTCGCCCTCGGCCTTGCGCTCCACCGTCACCTCGTGCGCTTCGAGGTGGGACTGGATGTCCATCTCAGACAGGTTCAGGCCCAGCATCGTGTTGGTCCTGTTGACTCGGACCGTGATCGATCTGGCTTTGGGTAATTCCTGGCCTTCGCTGAGCACGCCCTCGGCGGGTTGGCCGCCGGCGAGTTCGACGATCATCGCCACGGCCCGCCGCGCGGCCTGGTCGATCGTTCGCGCATCGACGATCCGCTCGAACCGGTGGCTCGCATCGGTGCGGATGTTCAATCGCCTCGCAGCGTTCCGGACCGCAACAGGGGCCCAGGTCGCCATCTCAAAGACGACGTCCGTCGTGGACGAATCGACCTCGGAGGCCTGGCCCCCCATGACGCCCGCCAGCGAAGTCGGCTTCTCGGCGTCGGCGACGACGAGATCGGTGTGCACGAGCTTGTGCGTCTTGCTGTCGAGCGTCGTGAGCGTCTCGCCATCCCGCGCGTAGCGGATGTGCAGCTCCTTGCCCGCCAGCTTCTTGAGGTCGAAGACGTGGCACGGGTTGCCCAGCTCGAAGGTGATGAAGTTGGTGATATCGACGAGGTTGTTGATCGAGCGTTGCCCGACGGCTTCGAGCAGCTCCACCAGCCATTTGGGGCTCGGGCCGACCTTGACACCCCGGATCAAGTGAGCTGTAAAGAGCGGGCAGGCGGTGGGCTCGTGGTTGACGAGCATGAGATCGGCTGAAATCGGCGCTCCCGGATCGGCAAGGTCGTCGAATTCGGGGAGTTTGAGTTCGCGTTTGGCGTACGCGCTGGTGGCGGCCGCGATCTCGCGGGCGCAGCCGACGTGCGAGAGCAGATCGCCCCGGTTGGAGGTGAGCTCGACGTCGAGCAGGAAGTCGCCCGAGGGGAGCTTGTCGATGCCCTCGACCGGGTAGCCGGCGAAGGTCAGCACGTGCTCGGCCTCCTCGGCGGTGACGCCGGCGGGCGAGAGGTAGCGATTGAGCCAGTTGAGGCTGATGTTCATGGGGTGAAGCCTAGGGGAGCTGTGTAGACTCCGCCCGTGACACGGCTCCTGGCACTCATCGCGCTTATCTGCACAATCACGCATCTTTGTGCGTGTCGATCCGGGCCGACGGCCTGGGCGGGCGGAGCGATCCCCATCGGCGAGACCCGGCCGCCGGCCGACTTTGCGCTGGCGGTGACGGTGATGGGCGAGGAGGGCACGACGGGCTGGGTGCTCGAGCCGGCGCGGTTCGTGATCGAGCCCGACGGCGTGCTCCGGGCCGCCACCGGCGCGGGCGTCGGGCCGACGGTCTACCCGCCCCGCACCCGCCGACTCACCGATCTGCAGGTCCGCGAGATCCACAACATCGTGACGCGCCAGGGGCTTGACCGGGGTGTGGGCGGCAAGGCGTTCCGATTGGGCGACGTCCAGCCGATCGGGGCGTGGGTTCTGATCGAGGTGACCGCCCACGAGCAGCGTCGGAGCACGATCTACCGACCCGAGGACGAACGCCGGGTGATCGAGCTCGTCCGCCACTTGCGCAGGCTCGCCCGGCTGGAAGGCTGAGAACGGGTCGAACAGGCCGAACGGGAGGAATCCCGGGGGCTGAATCCTGTCCTTCGTGCCCTATGGTCCTGTATGTCTGCTGCGCGTGATGTGATCGTCGGAATTGATCTTGGAACGACCAACAGCCTGGTCGCGGTGCTCGATGAGGCTGGCCCGAGGATTCTGGGCGTCGAAGACGATGCGCTCGTCCCCTCGGCTGTGCGGTACAACGACGATGGCTCGATCGTCGTCGGGCGCGAGGCGCGCCAGCGCGCGGTCGAATTCCCGCGCCAGACCATCACCAGCGCCAAACGCCTGATGGGCCGATCGCTCGCGGATGTGCGCGAGGATGCGGATGAGCTGCCATACCAGATCGTCGAGGGCGAGGGGCAGACCGCGCGGCTGAAGCTGCCCAGCGGCAGAGTCGTCAGCCCGCAGGAAGTCTCGGCCGAGATCCTGCGCCACATCAAAGCCAGAGCCACTGAGTCGCTCGGCTTTGAAGTCCATAAAGCGGTCGTCACCGTGCCTGCATACTTCGACGACGCCCAGCGCCAAGCGACGCGCGACGCGGGCAGGCTCGCGGGATTGGAAGTCGTGCGGATCGTCAACGAGCCGACGGCTGCGGCGCTGGCCTACGGCCTGGGCACGGGCAAGCAGGCGGCGCGCACAGTCGCGGTCTACGACCTGGGCGGCGGGACATTTGATATCTCCATCCTCCGGCTCACGCCGGCGGAGAACGAGGGCGAGACCAGCTTCTTCCAGGTGCTGGCGACCTCGGGCGACACGCACCTCGGCGGCGACGACGTGGACCTTGCGCTGGTGCGCCTGTTTCTGCGCGAGATCCGTGAACTCCTCGAACTGCCCGAGAGTGTGACGAATCTCGAAGCCTTCAACCCGCAGACCCGCCGGGCGCTGGTGGGCTTTGCCGAGGCGGTCAAGCACAGGCTCTCGGATGAGGAAACGGCCAGCATCCGCATCGAGCTGGGCAACGACCGCGTCTATGAGCGGACAGTGACGCGCGAAGAGCTCGAAGAGATCATGGCCCCCTGGGTCGAGCGGACGATTCAAGCGTGTGCCGAGGCGATGAGGCTTGCCCAGCGCGCGCCGGGTGTCGAGAAGATCGAGCTGGACGCGGTGATTCTGGTCGGCGGCTCGACGCGGGTGCCTCTTGTGCGCCAAGAAGTGCAGAAATTCTTCGGGATCGAGCCCTACACGGCTCTCGATCCGGACCGCGTTGTGGCGCTCGGGGCGGCGGTGCAGGCGGGGATCATGTCGGGCGCGGCCAGCGGCATGCTGCTGCTGGATGTGGTGCCGTTGTCGCTTGGGATCGAGACGCAGGGCGGGGCGATGGCCAAGCTGAT
>CAXBOF010000140.1:0-5870 GCA_963977205.1 uncultured Phycisphaera sp.
ACTACGTCGCGGGCAAGCTGGCGCTGTCGGTCCGGTACACCGACGGGCGGGGCTTTGGGGATTGGTCGCCGCTGGGTGGGACGGGCGACACGGTCGTCATGTTCAACGTGCTCCGATCCATGTGGGATGAAGCTCCGGTGGCCGACGTGCTGTCGATCGGGGTGACGCTCCTGGACTTGGAGCTGAAGGCGGCCCAGATGCCTCTCTTTGAGCGCGAGCGGGCGATGCAAGACCTGTGGGGGGTCATCGACCGGATCAACGCCAAGTGCGGCGTAGACACGGTCTACATGGCTCCCATGCACGGTGAGCGGGGATCAGCGCCAAGGCGTATCCCCTTCGGCAAGCCGCCCGATCTGAGGCTGGCGGATTTGGACGAATGAGCTACCGCCCGGCGCTGGCGTCGATCATGGCGGAGATACCGGCCCGGACCGCTTTGGGGAGGGTCGGCCACGCCTCTACCAGCCGTGCGAGGGCGGCGTCAGCCGGTGGGGTGGGGGGCAGTTGTGCGCCAAGTGCGCCGGATTCTGCGCCGCTTGAATCGGGAATCTGCGAAATCGTCGGGGTTTCTGGGGTGTGTTCGAGTCCCCGCTTGCCCATTTCTTATTCTGTCACGTCAAGCCGTTATTGCCAGTATTCCACATGGGGCTTGCCGTCGTTGTTCCAGCGGCGCATGCGGGCTTTCCAGGCGGGGTCGTCGGTGTGGCTTTGCCAGTCGTTGCCGGGGTCGGTGTCGGATGGGGAGATGAGTGTGTAGTCGCGGACTTTCTGGGCTTCGACGTGGCCGTCGAGGAAGGCGAAGTTGGCCTGCCCGTTGAAGTAGCCGCCGGGCTGGGCTGCGGGGTAGGACGATAGCGGCGTGGCCCAGGGATCGTTGTCGGCATCGACGAACGAATCGGTGATGGCGATCATGTTGGACGGTTCCTGGATCATGTGCTGGCGTGGGCCGTATTGGGAGACGGCTTCGAGTCTGGGTCCTGGCAGAACGGAGTAGAAATTGTCGCGGGGGTTGATGTGCATGCCCATGCCGAGCATGAGGGTGGCACCGGGCGTGCCCGGATCGGATACGAAGCTGTCTGCTGTGCCTGACTCGTTCCAAGCGAAGCTGAACGTGGTGAAACCGTTCTCGATGTCGTTGTAATTGATTCTGCCAGAACGATGCACGACCATGATCTCGTCGAGCTCGTAGCCGAAGTCCATGCCGATTTCTTCGCGTGCGCGGAATCGGCTGCGTTCGCTGATGTGCTTGTACCAATCGACGGGGTAGTCCTTGCCCGCACCGGGGTTCCGGAAGACTTCCATGGATTTATCTTCGCCGCCCATGGCAAGACGGACCTGTGCGGGCCAGCAATAGGCCCATGAGCCGGTGGACGCGTCGTGACCTGCGGGCATGTGGCCGTCGTTTTCGTCGGCGTAGATCGCCAGTCCCTGCTGGACGCTGCGGTGGTTGGCCTGGCCGAGCATTTTCTGGGCGGCCAGGCGGGCCTTAGCCAGCGCGGGCAACAGGATGCCGATGAGCAGTGCGATGATCGCGATGACGACGAGCAGTTCGATGAGCGTGAAGCCGGTCTTTTGACATCGGTTCTGACATCGGTTCTGGCATCGAATCTTGCGGCTTGTCCATCTGCGCATCACGGTTTTCTCCACAGGCTGGCTTGGTCTTCCCAAATCCCCAAATGAATCTAACATGGATCAGAGATCCATGCACAGCTTTTTTGCTCGTATTATGTGAGGGTAATTGCTGATTCTCGGGCCTTGGGGCCGGACGTACGCTCTTGTATGACAACACCCGCGCGCGAACTGATCGAAGTGGCTCTTTCCCAGGCATCGAAGAGGCTTCTGCCCAAAGCGATTGAGCATGCCAGTGGGCTGGCGGAGACCTGCGAGGGTAATTCCGAATCGGCTCTCGACGCCGCAGCGGAAACGATCCGCGCACTGAGCATTGATGAGCTCTCGGACATCACGCGGTTCGTGACGGCCCGGTTCCATTTGCTCAACAAGGCTGAGCAGATGAGCATCATCCGCATCAATCGCGAGCGTTCGAAGCGGGCGACACAGGATTCGTCCAGACCCGAATCGGTCGCGGCTGCGGTGCATGAATTGCGGAAGCTGGGTGTGTCAGACGAAGCGCTCAGAGAGGCCACGCAAAGGCTGAACATCGAGCCCACGCTGACGGCTCATCCGACCGAGGCGCGGAGGCGATCGGTGCTCGATAAGCAGACGCAGATCGCGCTCGAGCTCTTCCGGCTCGATGACGAGAGGCTGATTCCGGAGGAGCACCGCGATATTCATGAGCGGGTCTGCCAGCTCGTGTCGTCGCTGCTCGTGACGGACACGGTGCGGGCTCGCAGGCTTGATGTGTTCGACGAGATCCGCAACGGGATCTATTTCCTGACGACCACGATTTGGGACATCGTGCCCAAATTGGCAAGCGATCTTGCAAGGGCGATGGGTGATGAGCAGTCTGCGGCGGACTTGCCGGCGTTTCTGAGCTATCGCACGTGGATCGGTGGTGATCGCGACGGCAACCCGAAGGTGACGGCCGAGGTCACGAGGCGTGCGTTCAAGGAGATGCGCAGCAGCGCGGTCAGGCTCTGGGATGCGTCGCTCTATGCGCTCCAGCGGGAACTGAGCATCTCTGAGCGTCTGGTTGATATTGAGCTGCCGGTGGGCCGGTGCAAGCCGTTGTCGGACTCGGCCAGTGTCGCCGAGCATCAGCGTTTCGAGCCGCTGCGGCTGCGGATCTTGGAGATCCGCCAGGCGATGCATGAGGACGCGTCGTACACCTCGGCGGATCTTGAGCACGATCTCGTGCTGCTCCGCACTGAGCTGTTGCGGGTCGGGCTCGACAAGAACGCGAATTCCGGGCCGCTGGTCGATGCGATCGTGCGGGCGCGTGCGTTCGGGCTGCGGATCGCGGCGCTGGATATCCGCCAGCACAGCGCGGTGCACGAGGCTGCGGTGGGAGAGATGCTCAGGCTCGGCGGCGCGGAAGATGCATATGCAGAGCTGGATGAAGAAGCCAAGCTTGAGCTGCTGCGAAGGGAGCTGCGGACGCAGCGCCCGCTCAGGCCGGTGCACGCGGAACTTTCACCCGAGACGCAGGAACTCTTCGACACGCTGGCGGTGGTGAAGGAATCAATCGGGCGCGATTCGAAGTCGGTGCGTTCGTACATCGTTTCAATGACGCACGGCCTGAGTGATCTGTATGAGGTTCTGCTTCTGATGAAAGAAGCCGGGCTCGTCTGGCTTGAGCCCGATGGCGGTTTGCGGGCCGAGGTGCAGGTCGTGCCGTTGTTCGAGACGATCGATGATCTCGAGCGGGCGCCGGGGATTGTGACCGAGATGCTGACCGACGAGCTCTATGCGCAGCACACGCGGGCGACATCGAGCGAGTCGGTCCCCGAGCAGGAGATCATGCTCGGGTACTCGGACTCGAACAAGGACGGCGGATTCCTGATGGCTAATTACGCGCTGCAGCGGGCGCAGGATTCGATCGCGGGCGTGGGTGATGAGTTTGGTGTGCGCATCCGGTTCTTCCACGGCCGCGGCGGCACGGTCGGTCGCGGCGGCGGCCGCGCCGGCCGGGCGATGCTGGCGGCCCCGGCTCACGCGAGGTCGGGCTCGCTGCGGTTTACCGAACAGGGCGAGGTGATCTCGTTCCGGTACGCCCTGCCACAGATGGCGCACAGGCACCTCGAGCAGATTGTCAACGCGGCCCTGCTCTGCGAGGGCACGCCTCGCAAGGCTGACCCCGACGAGGCGGAGCTGATCGATGCGATCGGCGTGCTGGCGGGGCGAGCGATGCGGAGCTACCGCGAGTTGATCGACGATCCTTCGTTCTGGGATTGGTTCGTTTCGACGACGCCGATCGCGCAGATCGGATCGCTCCCGATCGCCAGTCGGCCCGTCTCGCGCGCGGGCAAGACGATGGAATTCAAGAACCTGCGAGCGATCCCGTGGGGGTTCTCGTGGATCCAGATCCGGGCGCTCGTGCCGGGGTGGTTCGGCGTGGGCTCAGCGCTCTGTGCAGAAGATGCGGAGGGAAAGAAAGCAGCCGACACCGCGGCGAGATTCGCGGACAGCCCGTTCCTGGGCACGCTGCTTGCCAACACCTCGCAGGAACTGGCCCGCGCCCGCATGCCGATCGTTCGGCGATACGCTGCTCTTTCTTCCGAGCAGCCTGAAATCATGAAGCGTATCGAAACAGAATACGAGTTGACGACGAAGGCGGTGCTCGGATTGACGGGGCGGAAGACGCTCCTGGCGCATTCGCCGGCGATCGAGCGGGCGATCGCCGAGCGCAACCCGTGGACGGATGTGCTGAATCTGATCCAGATCGAATTGCTCGGCCGGCAGCGCGCAAGTCAAGGCGATGAGGAGCAACTCCGCGAGGTGATTCAGTCGACGATCAACGGCATCGCGGCGGCGATGCAATCGACGGGCTGAATGCGGGTTGCTTTACGGATCGCTTTACGGGTCGCTGGCGTGGGTGTCGGCGGCTGGTTTGGGCATGAGCTTGCGCACGCCGCCAGCCTTGCGGAGTTCGAGGATCGTTGCGATGACCGAGGCCGCCAGTGTGATGAGGGCAGCGATGAAGACACCCAGGAAATCGCCCTCGATGCCGACCGGGCCGACGATGTGACTGGCGATCGCGCCGAGCATCGTAAATACGGCCAGCAGCGAGACGAAGAAGGCGGTGCGCGGGATCAGGATGGCGATCACAGTGATCAGTTCCATCACACCGATGGCGATGACGACGGGCCAGCCGCCGGGGAGTTTGTCGGCCAGCGGGCCGGCCATGCCTGTGAATTTGGGCACGAAGCCGGTGATCGTCAGGATGAGGACAGCGACGAGCTTGGCGGCCCAGCGAGTGATGGTGATGGCCTTGGTTTCGTTGGTGTGCATTGCTGGCCTCTCGTCATGGGGGATGCACGTCCAACGGTCGGGGGGCGGGGTGTATTCCTGCCTTCTTTGTGCCGGAAACGCCGATTATGATTTCTGCAGCCTCGTCTGAGACTGGAGGGCCCTGATTGAACCCTGTTGATGCCGCGTATCTGGTAGCTGCTGCGGTCGCTTCGCCGTCTCTCGCTCGCAAGGCGCGCAAAGGGTGGGCCGAGCGGCTGGGTGTAGTGATCGAGCCCAAGCCCGAGACGACCACTCGCCGGCGTGTGCTGCTGCACGCGGTGTCGGTGGGGGAGGTCAACGCGCTGCGCACGCTCGTGCCGATGCTGGCCGAGAGGGCGCAGGTGGTGGTGTGCGCCTCGACGGACACGGGGCTGGCGCGGGCCAGGGCGTTGTACTCGGAAGTGGCTAAGGTCGGGCGCATGCCGATGGACTTCACCTGGGGCGTCGAGCGTTTTCTTGGGCGGGTCAGGCCCGACGTTGTGGGGTTGGTGGAACTCGAGGTCTGGCCCAACCTGACGCTCGCCTGCCGGAGGCGTGACATCCCGGTCTGCATTCTCAATGGCAGGCTGAGCGAGCGTTCGTTCGAGGGGTATCACAGGGCCAAGTGTGTCGTGGGCGGTTTGTTCGGATCGCTCACGGCTGTGGCGGCGCAGGACGAGACGTACGCTGAGCGGTTCCGCAAGATGGGCGCGCGCAAGGTCATGGTGACCGGTTCGATGAAGTGGGACGCGGCCAATCTTTCGACGCAGCGGCAGAAAGCCGACGAGCTGGCCGAGGTGATGGGGATCGATCCTGATCGGCCGCTGATCGTTGCCGGGAGCACGGGCCCGGGTGAAGAGGAACTGCTGAACGAGGCGTGCCCTGCTGGTGTTCAGCTTTTGTGCGCACCGCGCAAGCCCGAGCGGTTTGACGGGGCGGCCCTGGCGATGGGTGAGTGTGTCAGGCGGTCGGCGGGTGAGCGGCGA
>CAXBOF010000141.1:0-5858 GCA_963977205.1 uncultured Phycisphaera sp.
GCCGTGCTCGCGCAGCAGCTCGATCAATTCAAAGGACGGGCTCTCCCGCACATCGTCGATGTCGGGCTTGTACGCCAAACCCAGGACAAGTACACGGGCCGATGCGGGTTCGACTTGCCTCGCCCTGAGCGCCTCGATGGTCTTTTCCACGACGTAGGCGGGCATGGCGTGGTTGATCTCGCCGGCCAGCTCGATGAAACGCGCCTCGCGCCCGATTTCTTTTGCGCGGTGAGCGAGGTAGTACGGATCGATCGGGATGCAGTGCCCGCCAAGGCCCGGCCCGGGATAGAACGGCTCATAGCCGAAGGGCTTGGTCGCCGCCGCCCGCACGACCTCGAACACATCGATATCCATGTCAGACAGGATCACCTTCATCTCATTCACGAGCGCGATGTTCACAGCCCTGTAGACATTCTCCAATATCTTGGCCGCCTCGGCGACCTCGGCCGACGAGACCGGGATCACCTCGCGGACGCCGATGCGGTAGAGATCGCACGCGACATTCGTGGCACGATCATCCAGCCCGCCGACGAGCTTTGGGATCGTCGCGGTGGCGTGGCTCTTACGGCCCGGGTCTTCGCGCTCGGGGCTGAAGGCCACGAGAAAGTCCTCGCCCGGCTGCAATGCCCTCCCGCTAGTTTGCGCTGATGCGACAATCGCGCCCAGGAACTCGCGGCGAGTGGTGCCCGGATACGTCGTGGATTCGAGCACCACAAGCTGACCGGCCCGGAGAGCCTTGCCGATCGCGCCAGCCGTCTGTGTGACGTACGACAAGTCGGGCGTGCGATCCTCACGCAGGGGCGTGGGCACACACACGATGATCGCGTCGGCCTCCGCAAGCCGCGCAAAGTCGGTCGTGACATCAAAGCGATCGCTCTGGGCCAGCTCGGTGAACATGTCATCGCCGAGATGCTTGAGATAATTCTTGCCGTCGGTGAACGCGGTGATCTTGGAGGGGTCGACATCAAAGCCCAGAACCCGCGCCCCGCCGGCGTGGAGCGCCGAGGCCAGCGGCAACCCGACATACCCGAGGCCGACCACACCAACGACAACGGATCGGTCGGTAATCTTCTGTTCAAGCTGGTCGAGTGGGGTCATCGTGGATGAGTTTACGCCAGGCCGCCGAGTGTGCGCAGAGCCTTGATCATGCGGTCGGCGTTGATTGAGAGATCGAACTCCTGGGCGATGCGCTTCCGCCCTTCTACGCCAAGTCTCTGGCGAAGTTCGGCCGATTCGAGCAGTTCTTCGAGCGTGCCGGCAAGGGCCTCGGCATCGCCGCCCGGCACGAGCCGTCCCGAAATGCGATCATCGATCAGCTCGCGGATCGCCGGCAGGTCACCTGACACCGTGGCGACCTGACAGGCCATCGCCTCCATCAGCGCCACCGGGATGCCATCGCGATCGCCCGACGAATCGTCCCGGCAGGGCAGACAGAAAATGCTCGCCGAGCCGACCAAGTCGCGGATCTGTTCGTTGGGCAAAGGCCCGAGCAATTCAACAGAGTCCGCGAGCCCGTGCTGCGTGATCATCGAAGCGAGCGCACCACGCATCGGCCCGTCGCCGGCGACTTTGCACCGGAAGTGAACACCGCGATCGCGGAGCATGGCGCAGGCCTGAATGAGTGTGTCCAGTCCCTTCTTCTCAACGAGCCGTGCGACCGAGACGATGAGTCCCGGCGACTGCGAAGCGGGCGCATAGTCCGTGAGATCGACGCCGCAACGGATCACTGGACGGTTGTCGCGCGCAGCCCGGCGGACAGAGCCGTACCAGTGATTGTGCCAACTGCTGATGCAGGCAACGAATGCCGCGCGGTCGAGTTTTTCTTCGAGCAGTGAGCGGTGCTGAAAGAGATCGTTGGCGTGCCCGGTGAAACTGAACGGGATCCCCAGCTGTTTGGCGGCCGCCATCGCGATCGTCGCGGGCACGTGCGCAAAGTGCGCGTGGATGTGCCGAACACCCGTGTCCCGCACTCGCCTCGCAAGCGAAATGCCCGCAAGATACTGGTAGAACGCCTTGAATCGCCCCGTGATCGTGAGCCCCTTGGCACACAGCGGATCGAGCTTGGCATGCAGCATCGTCATCGCGGTAGGCAACGGGTGGCCCATGGTTTCGAGCATGACATCCACCAGTACACCCAGCACGCCGCCCTGGTAAACCACGACCGCGTCCCGCTTCAACTCGGCAAGTTCCGGCCGGGCAAAGTTGTCCATTTGCGCATGCACACTGGCCACCCGCACATCGATGCCCTTGAATCGCAGCGCGAGAATCTCGCGGTATACGAACGTCTCGGAGAGCTTGGGCAACTCCGAGGCGATATACAGGATCGGGCCGGCCTCAGGCATTGCTCGCCCCGGCCTTGGCGCCCTTGTACTCGATGATGCGCGTCCGCCTGCCCAGCAATCGGTTTTTCACAAACGTGAGCACGCCAACCAGAAGCGCGAACTGCGAGAGAAGCGTGAACACGCTGCCCAGGCGAGCGATGCGGCGGGTCTTGCCGCGGTTGCGCTGGCGGGCATATAGACGAAAGTACTGCAACCCGTAGATACCGATGAGCACCAGCACGCTCAGGCCGTAGGTCCAGTACGCGGCCGCAAGCGCGATCAATGGCAGAAGACCGGCCCAGAAAACAGGACGCAGCGTGCGTTTGACGTTGAACCGCTCGGGCGAACGCCCGTGCATCCACGCTCCCTCGGCCGCGGCATGCCCGGCTCGCACCGCACGCTTCCACCACTGCCCGAAGCTGTCCATGTCCGCATCGTGCAGCGTCATCTCGGCGTCGAGCCTGCGGATCGTCCAGCCCTTGGCGCGCAGCCGAAAGCACATCTCCGGCTCCTCACCAGCGATGACCGACGGGTCGTAGCCCCCCACGTCTGCGAGTGCTTGGGCCCGAAAGAGCGCGTCGCCGCCGCAGGACTGCGAGGGGCCGATGGGCGTGTCCCACTCCATGTCGGTCAGCGTGTTGTAGATGCTGGCTTCGGGAAAGCGCTCACGCCGTCTGCCGCAGACAACCGCGAGTCTTTCATCGGTTTCGAGCGCCGCCCTTGCCGTCTCAATCCAATCGGGCCGAACCTCGCAATCACCATCGACGAACTGAACGAACCCGAGGCTGGGCAGGACTTCCCGGAGCCTTGCAAGCCCCTCGTTGCGGGCGCGGGCCGCGGTGAAGGGCACCGAAAGATCAAGCTCGACGACCTCCACGCCCAGCGAACGCGCAAGGTCGCGACTGTTGTCCGTCGAACCCGAATCCACATACACCACACGATCCGTGCCGCCGACGAGCGATCGCAGACACGCGCCTAGGCGTTCGCCCTCGTTGCGCCCGATCGCGACCGCCCCCACTGCTCCAGTTGGCCCGCTCATGCCACGCTCCGAGCGGCCGCGAAGGTCATGCATTCGCCAGCGGTGCGCGCCTTGAATGTCTCGCATGACAACGGCTCAACCAGACCCAGCAGCGCCGACAGTTCGCGCAGATCCTCGTCGTACAGCGTGACGAGCATGCCCTCGACCGCGGCCGAGAGTTCGGGCCGCTCATTCATCCGCCAGAGTCCCTTGGCGCGATCGCGGAGTCCCTTCGGAATAAGCCCCCGCCGAATCTGCTTGAGCCCCGGCGCGTTGAGCACCGCATCGCGCAGCGGGCTCTTGCGCATCCGCTGACCGGACACGTTCTGATCCCCTGTGTCCATCCACGCGGGCGTGCCGGCATACCCAAGGAAAGCGCATACGCGCGCAAGCTCTTCCTGCGGCTTGGCGCGCAGTCTCTCGTTGAAGACCGGCAAAATGCGATCAGGCCCGTACACGTCAAGCCACGGGCGGATCTGCATCGCGTAACGCCCGTAATCGACAATCCACGGGTTCTTGGCCAGTTCCTCGTCGATCGGGCCCGAGATCAGCCGCTGCGACCACTCGTGCATGTACTGCGAAACAACGCGGTCGATTGGGTGACGCATGACATAAATCAGCTTCACGTCCGGCAGCGCCGTTCTGAACCGCTCGATCGTACGCGGATACGTCGGCAGCTTGGTGTAATGCGTGCTCGCCTCACCGACGAGCCGGCAGCCATCGGCTCCCGCAAAGAGCGATTCATACCACGCCGCGCCCTTGGCGTAGATGTCATCATCACTGAAATAATTGGGCTCTTTCGGATCAGAGAGAAAGATGCCATCCTGCGCTGCCAGTTGCACCGCAAGGGTCGTGGTGGCACACTTCATCGCGCCGATGACGACGAAGTTAGGAAGCGTCATGACGCGCCCCCCGGCCGCCAGCGGCGCATGGGCGAGGTGAATGCGGTCCAATTATCGCGCAGCGCCCGCTTTGGTGTGCCGATGCGTCGCCCCTGAAAGATGCGCCGCGCCAGAGCGATGAGCCAACCCACCGTCCAGGCCGTGTTGGCTGCAACAAGACCAACCCGGCCGCCGAACTTGACGAAATAACGCGTGCGCGAGGCGTAAAAATACGCGGGCAGGCGCTTGCGAGCAGCCATGTACGTTTTCACAGGCGACGAGCCGCCCCGGAGGTGCACCACGCGCGACGAAGGCCAGTAGAGCACATCGAACCCCGCACGCCGAGCGAGCCTGCAATAGTCCGCGTCCTCGAAGTACATGAAGTACCCCTCGTCCATCAACCCGATTCGATCAACCACTTCCTTGCGGACAAGCACGCACGCGAAGCTCACCCAGTCGGCCCGTGCCGGCTCTTCAAAGATGCCCATCGATACGTCACGCGAACCAAACATCTTGGTGATCGGCCCCGACTGCGCGCCCGCGATCAGCTCGCTCCAGATGTTCTTGTCACGAAAGCACGAGTTCTGTGGCTTGGCGTCATTCCATTCCAGCCTTGGCCCGATCAGCCCCGCCTTCGGACGCTCCTCTGCCGCCCGCAGTAACTCCGCGATCGCCCCGGGCCGAACGAGCGTGTCGCTGTTGAGCAACAAATAGAAATCAGCATCGACCGATTTCATGCCGACGTTGTTCCCCGCGCTGAACCCGCCGTTGACCTCCGAGCGAACAAGCACGGCCCAGCCAGTCCAGCCGTTGTTCTTCAGCGTGGACTCGATCTCGTCTGCCGACCCGTCACCCGAGCAGTTATCGACGACGACCGCGACATCACGCTCGTGATCGAGCTCACGCTCGAGTGTCGCCAGACAATCGGCAACGAGCCCCGGCGTCTTGTAATTCAAGACCACGACGGCCAGCCGCTTCTGGCTCTCTTTGGGTGCATCCTGCACAGTCTGCCGCTCCATCAGACGCCGCCAGACCGCGCGTGCGCCAGGTGATGCCCTTGCCTGGAACGCCCCTGCATTTCCTGGTGGGACATCTGACGCCGCGCCCGGACCGGCTTGCCGGATTGCTGCGTGACGATCAGCCCCGTCAGACCGCCGGCGGCCATGACATACATCGGATTCAGCATCGCGTTGGGCAGACAGTCCATCGTGTACATGCACAGCACCGCCGCGATCCCCGTGGCGGCCGCGTATTCCGCCGACACTAAAGTCCTCGCGTTATGGCGTTTGAGCAGGACGAACACAGGCCCAAGGAGCACAAAAAAACTCGCACCAAGACCGATGAGCCCCGATTGGCCCAGCGTGATGATCCAGAAACCGTCGGTGACGGTCAAGTCATTCCCCGCATCGTCGTACACCCGGTTCCGCCCCCAGCCGCCCCAGCCTAGTAGCGGCCGCTCCATGGCCTTCTCGGTGAGCATGTGCTCGTTCTCGAAGCGGAACTCGATCGAGCCCGCCCGATTCTCATCAATACGCTCGATAAAATCGATCAAAGGCTGATCGAAGCTGAAGCTCGTGTACTGCTGGACGATCCGCGTGCCCGCGAACACGAACGGGATCATCGCAAAGAGCACCAGCG
>CAXBOF010000142.1:0-5847 GCA_963977205.1 uncultured Phycisphaera sp.
CATCCACATCCGGTTGACCGCGTCCCACTCGCCCACAAAGAGCGCCAGGAACTCGTGAGCCGTGCCCGGCTCGCCGGCCTTCATGTAGTTGGCCATCATGTTCGGGTCGCTGGCCTTGGCCATGTACTCTGCGATGTACTTCTTGCCCGGGTGCTCATCCTCGGGCTGCCAGACATTCGCTGCGCCCCAGGCGCCGCAAGCGCCTGCTGCCAGGACGAGCGCACCCACACCGACCATCGTCTTCATGTTCATGTGCAAACACTCCAATGTTCAGGACGGCCCATCCCGCCCGGACACAGTGTTGCATACTTGCCGCAAAAATGGAAACACACCCGCGGATGCGAGCAAGATCACGAAAGAGCGGCGATCCTCAGCAGCCCAGGTTGTAGTTGGCGACCCAGGCGGAGAAGTCCGCCGGCGAGAGCGAGCCGTCGCCGTTCTGGTCGGCCGAGATCTGCCCCGCGTTGTACGCGCCAACCCACGCCGAGAAATCCGCCGGCGAGATCGTGTCGTCGCCGTTCATGTCCGCCGGGTTCGTGCACGGGTCGCACCCGTTGGCAACCAGTTCCGGCCGGAGGTTCACGAGCGTCGCGTACGCGTGCAGCAGTTGCCCCGGCGTCAACTCGTCCCGGCATGTCTTGGACGAATAGCTCAGCAGGTTCCGCGGCGAGGGGTCGTAGGGCACCGGGACAATACAGGGCGGCTCCTCGTTGCCGCCCCACTCACAGAACGCGGGGTTCACCTCGCCAGCGATATTCGGGTCCGCGGGCGTGTCGCACACGAGATCGCCCGCAACGAGGCAGTTGGAGCCGTCGGTGCACTCGTCACCGAAGGCGCGCTCGTGTGTGTGGTAGAGATCGAAGTAGTGCGCCAATTCGTGCGCAAAGGTCGAGGGATTGCCGGCCGCAGGCGTGCAGGAGTTGCTGATCGCGATGCCCTGATACGTGCTGAAGGTGAACGAGCTGATGCCACAGAGTGCGCCAAGCTCTGAGCGCAGGTTGTTGACGAAGTACACGTTGATCGTGTCCGGCACCTGGTTCATCATGCGGAGCGTGTAGATCTCGGTGGTGGTGTCTGTCTCGAAGTGATACTCGTCGCTGTCGATATAGAAAACCTCGCCCGGCGCACAGAACTGGATGCCGCTGCCCAGCCAGAGGTTGTTGGCAACGTCGAGCGCTTCGTGCGCCTGCTGGGCGGTAAGGCCCCCCGAGCCGTCGGACTGGCGGACGATGTGAAAGGTGAGCGGGACGAGGATGTCCGGGCCGCCGCGCCTTGATGGTGCGTCGTACAGACCCATCGCGATCCGATCGCGCACAAGCTCGGCCTCAACCTGTGTGGGCGACATCGGGCAGGGTGTGCCGTCGCTGCCCGGGTCGGCCGTTGCATGAGATGTGCTGCAAAGAGCAGCCGCCGCGAGGGCGACTCGTGTGTCAAAACGCATCAAAATCACTTTCGCTCGGCCTTCTGGGCGCAGACCCCGGGAGGCCAGCCAAACGAGCCTCTCGGCCCGTTCCCCCCTGGCTCTCCCGGCTTGTTCAAATCCGGCCACCCAGCCTAACACACCGTCAGCCCCGCGCAAAGCCTGTTTGAACATCTCAATGGATATCGGTCTTTCATAAGCCGGCCTCGTCCGGGGCTAGGATTTGCCTCGAACAGAAGCCGGAAGGATCGAAATTATGCGCGTCATTCTCACGGGTCAGGTCGGTATGGACAAAAAGTCCTTCCTCGAAGAGGTCGCAGCCTTTGCGGGCCAGCAGGGCGAGCCCATCGACGTCTTCCACATCGGTGATCTGATGTATTCAGAGGCCCCCGACGTCAAACCCGGGCGCATCCTCGACCTTCCCCTGTCCCGGCTCAACTCCCTCCGCCGGGCCGCCTTCAAGGACGCGATCACGGAGAGCAAGGACAAAGAGAACGTCATCGTCAACACGCACGCCACCTTCCGCTGGCGCCACGGCCTCTTCTCCGCCTTCGACTTCGACCAGATCAAAGCCTTCAAGCCCGATCTCTTTGTCTGCCTCGTCGACAACATCGAAGTCGTCCACCAGCGCCTGCACCGCGATCACGTCGTCGACGCGAACCTCAAGGACCTCATGGTCTGGCGCGAGGAGGAGATCCTGGCGACCGAACTCATGAGCCAGGCTGTGCCGGGGTCTGACTTTGTGATCCTGAGCCGCGGGCGCCACGAGTCGACACACAAGACGATGTTCCGCCTGACGACGCGCCCCCAGATGAAGAAGGTCTACCCCAGCTTCCCGATGAGCCACGTCGTTGGCATGCCCGATATCCAGGCCGAGATCGACAAGTTCCGCGAGATCCTCGCCGAGCACTTCATCACCTTCGATCCGGGCGATGTGGACGAGAAACTGCTGCTCGACAACGCGGTCGACGCGGCCAAGAACGGCGAGGACTTCTTCGAGCACCGCCCCTACGCCCTCGGCGGCGAGGCGGGTAGCAAAGCCAGCAGCGGCGCACAGGCACTGACCATGCGCACACGCGAGGTGCTCGATATCGCCGGCGACATCGACGGACAGATCTACATGCGCGACTTCAAGCTCATCGACCAAGCCGACATGATCGTCAGCCTCGTCCCCGAACTGCCCGGCGGCATCCCGGGCCTCTCCTCGGGCGTCGAGCGCGAGCTCCAGCACGCCTTCGAGCACGCCAAGGACGTCTACGTCGTCTGGAAACCCGCCAAAAACCCGAGCCCCTTCATCACCGAGACCGCCAACGGCGTGTTCAAATCCGTCGATGAAGCGATCGAGCACTTCGAGAAGTCGGGGATGTTCGGGCAGACGAACCTGTTTGGGCACTAACCGATGATGGACGGCAAATATGTCCGCTGGTCAAGGCTGCTCTTTCTCGGAGTTCTGCGATCGTTTGCTGTCATTTGGATCTGCATCAACACCGGATATGCGATCGTGTTCCTCATGTACGAGTTGTTCGACGGCTATATGACGTACAACACCGAGGATTACGTGCTCTCGGGGGCGACATACGCCATCTACTGCGGCACGGGCCTGGGGTTATGGTTCTTGGCACCGTGGCTCGTTACCAAGCTGTTTCACTACACTCTCCCGAAGTGCCCAAGCTGTCTCTTTAGCCTTGAGAACTTCAAAACAGACCGCTGCCCCGAATGCGGCCTCTACCTCGGCGAAGACTTCCACGCCCCGGAACAGACTTCGTTGAGTACACAAAGCACCGCAACGGAGACACCTGAATGAAAGATATCGGGAAGCAAACTGCGCAGGCTCGGGTGACAATAGCCGGCGGTGTCAGGTTGCTCTCGTTGTTTTCGTTGTTGCTCGTCGCGTGGAAATTTTGTGACGGAATTGGGTGGTTTTTCGTTAATGACACATTTTCAATATGGGACATCTTCTCACGCACTACTTTTCAGTTTTTTCTATCTATGTCTGGATATGGAGCGATCTTGGCGATTCCAGTGTCGTTAGTTTGTTACTTCAAAGCCGAGACCATTGCGCGTCGACTTGTCTGGCTTCCTAAATACACGGCGTGTCCGGGGTGCAATTTCAGCCTCGACAACTTCCGCTCTGACCGCTGCCCCGAATGCGGCCTCTACCTCGGCGAAGACTTCCACGCCCCGCCCCCGCCCTCACAATCCGAATCACCGAGTGAGTGAACCAATCCGCCCGCGTCGTCGTCTGAACTGAATCAAGGGGGGCGCATGAGCCGGACCGATCTGAACGACGTTGTCCGTTACCGCCTGCTGGTGACGGGAGCGCTGCGATTGATGGGGATCTGGCTGATCGCCTCGCGGATCCTGCCGCTGATCACGCAGGCGCTGATGATCTGGTGGCAGGACCAGAGCCAGCCCAACTTCGCCGGCACACGGACCGGCTTCTTTGGCAGCTCGCCCTGGTTCTGGGGGAACATCGCGCAGGGCATCCTGTTCCTGATTGCCGGTCTCTTCCTGATCATCTACGCCCGGCGCCTGGCTCGGGGGATCATCCCGATCGCCTCAGGCCGCTGCCCGGGCTGCGATTACGACCTCGGCAAGGCCCCGCCCAGCCGATGCCCCGAGTGCGGGTTGGACCTTTCAAGCCTGATTGTGCCAATCGGCCCGGACCCGGTGCAATCGCCCGGCAAGGACTCCCAATAGGCTATCTATGAGCGTCTATGTGGGAGCAGTCGTGATCGGGGACAAGACCAACACCAAGGGTGGGCAGCAGGCCGCGGGCACCGCGGGCCCGGAGGGCTACGCCGTCGACTCGTCGACGGGCAGGGCCAAGGCGACGGGCCTGACGGACGCGCACCGCTCGTACGCGGCTTGGTGCCATTTCGGCCCGACGATCGCGGCCGCCTCGGTTATCTTCTCCAGCGGCATCACGTTCATCATCCCGCCACTGGTCGCCCTGGCGATGTGGCAGATCAAAAACAGCGATTCGCAGTTCATCGATGACCACGGCAAGGAAGCCCTGAACTTCCAGATCAGCCTCATCCTGCTCGCGCTGATCCTGATCCCGGTTTCGATCTTCACCTGCGGCCTGGGGGCCATCCTCTACATCGGGTTGCCCATCCTGGCGATTGTCGGGGGTGTGATCGGGGGCGTTCGGGCGGCCAAGGGCGACTTCTACCGCTACCCCATGTGCATCAGGCTCGTGTAGCAACCAAGGCGAGCCGAACCCGCCTCCTTGGGTACACTTCCCCCACGTGGCACTGCTTCAAACGCACCAACTCCAGAAAGCGTTCCACGACCGCATGGTCGTTCAGGGCGTCTCGTACTCGGTCGACTCGGCCGAGATCGTGGGCCTGCTCGGGCGCAACGGGGCCGGCAAGACCACCAGCTTCCGCATGACCATCGGCATGATCGAGGCCGACGGCGGCAAGGTCGTCTTCGACACCCACGACATCACCGACCTGCCCATGTTCAAACGTGCACGCCTCGGCATGGGCTACCTCTCACAGGAACCCAGCGTCTTCCAGCGCCTCACCTGCGAGCAGAACCTGCTGGCGATCCTGGAGACCCTGCCCATCGGGCGCAAGGAGCGTAAGCGCCGGGCCGCCGAGCTGCTCGAACGCTTCGGGCTGACCCACAAAGCCAAGGAGCACGCCCGCACCTGCTCGGGCGGCGAGCGCCGAAAGCTCGAGATCGCCCGGTCCCTCGTCACCGACCCCAAGCTCATCCTGCTCGATGAGCCGTTCAGCGGTGTCGATCCGATCGCGGTCGAAGACCTCCAGGCCGAGATCAAAAAACTCGCCCAGCGGGGCATCGCCTTCCTGATCACCGACCACAACGTGCAGCAGACACTCCGCGTGTGCGACCGGGCGTACATCATCGACGAGGGCAAGGTCTTCGCCGAGGGCACGCCCAAAGAGCTCATCAACGACGAGATGGTCAAGCGCGTCTACCTAGGCTCGCTCTTCCGCGGCGATGAGTTTGACAGCGACTACGTCCCCGCATCGACACGCTCGAACAAGAAATCCAGCGCCCCAGTCGAGATCAAACGAGCCAAGCCCAAAGACAACCGCGAACCCCCACGAGATCCCCCCCGGGAATCCAGGCGTGAGGCCAAGCGATGAAACGTGGGCTTGCACTCATCGCGATCACGCCTGTGCTCAGCGGCTGCCTCGAGCGCACCGTCACCATCACCAGCGAGCCGGCCGGCGCGCTCGTCATTCTCAACGACGAAGAGATCGGCCGCACACCCGTCGAGACGGGGTTCCGCTACTTCGGCGTGTACGACGTGCGCCTCCAGCGCGAGGGGTTCGAGCCCATCGTGACCGAGAAGGAAGCCGTCGCCCCGATCTGGGAGTACCCGGGCCTCGACCTCTTGGCGATCGCGGCCCCGTGGCGGGTCAAGACGCATCTCGAGTGGCACTTCGACC
>CAXBOF010000143.1:0-5839 GCA_963977205.1 uncultured Phycisphaera sp.
CACTGCTTCGTAAGTTTCTCGCACACCCGTCGGAGCGTCTGGCCCGTCATGAGCCCGAGCCCGAAGTCGGCCACGATGCCCACGTCCGCCTCGCCCATTTCCGCAACCAGCGACACGAGCCGATCCTGCTCTGTCGCGTCGAGCACGTACGGCCGCACGAGATCAATCTTGACGACCTTCTGAGTGCCCACAACGAAACGCTGTTTCTCGGGGATCGAGCCGCCCACGGGCAGGGCCACAACCTCGACACCCTCGGCCGCGAGTCTTGCTTTCATCTCGCGCGCATCGTCGTTGTCGGGCAGCGCGGTGATGAGCACGGGGCGTGCGCCCATCGCGGCCGCGTGCCGGGCGATGATCGCCGCCCCGCCGTCGTAGCACCGCGTTTCCAGGGGCCGAAGCGTCAGCATCGGGCTTTCGCCGGCGACGTTCGGGCGGTCGCAGATCACGTACGTGTCGCGGATCGTCTCACCAACGACAACCACCCGCTTGCCCCGAAAGCCCGAGATCACCCCGTCAAGCTCGCCCGCCGAGAGCTTCGGGTCCTCCAGCAGCATCATCAGCCGCGAGTGGAACGGGTCCATCGACTGTCCGATCGCATCGATCAGGGCCGACGAGCTGAAAACGACATCGCCCGAGCTGAAGACCACGCGCCCGCCGCCACGCTCGACCGACTCGCGCTCGGCCCGGAACCTGGGGTCCGCGTTGTTCTCGTACTCGCGCCCCTTGATGTAAACATCCGGCTCGACCGCCTCGAGCATCGACAGGGCCGTCGGGTTCGGGTCGATGTAGACCAGATCCACGATGTCCAGGGCCGCCAGGTTCTCCGCCCGGTGCTCCTGCGGGATCAGCGGCCGCCCCGCACCCTTATTGATGTGCGCATCGCCCGTCAGCGAGACCAGCAGCACATCGCCCATCGTCCGCGCCTGGCGCAGGTGGCGGATATGCCCTGGGTGAACGATGTCAAAGCACCCGTGGCAGACCACCAGCGATCGCCCCTCGATGCGCAGCCGGCGTCGCAGCGTCACCAGTGCATCGAGCGACAGGATCTTCTGGCCCGGATCAGTCGGGCCGGCACGGGGGGTCATCGGGCGGGTATCGGCCCGGAACCCGCCCGGGCCGCAGGATTTGGCCCCGAAGCGCGGCTTTGGCCGATCTCCCCTGTATGAGCCCCCAGGCCGCGCCTCACGCGACGACCACACTCCAGGAGATCCTCGCCCTCGGCTCGCAGATGAAGCCGTGGGCCTTTGTGCCCATCGCCAAACAGGCCCTCCCCCAGACCGCGGGTGACCCGGAGCTCTGGTTCCTGCTGGCTTCCAACTTGGTGGACCTCGGTCTGGTCACGCTGGCGAGCGAGGAACTCGATTCCCTCATCGCCAGGCGGCCGCAGGCCGATCGCCTGCCCCGCGTCGCCGAGCTGCGCCAGCGGCTGGCAAACCTGCCCGATGACTGCGTGCCGACCGATGAACTGATCGCCAATGCCCGAGCCGCGATGCGGGCGCTGGCCGAGCGGGGGCACGACATGAGCGCCGAATTTGAGCGTTGGAGCGAGCAGCTCGGGCGCTTCGAGGTCTTCCGCGCCAGCGATGGCAACATCGTTCGTCGGCACGGGGGCACCCTTGCGCACTTAGGCGATCAGCGCTCAGCAGCCGCCACGATCGGCAGCGAACACATCGACAGGGCCGCCGAATCCCCCGCGCCCTTTCTGATCGAGGGTATCGACCCGCCCTGGCTTTTCATCGAACTCGCCCAGCGCACCCCCAAGCTCGACTCGGGTTATCAGCCCGGCATCAGGCTCGTGCAGCAGGACGCGTGCGAGTTCTTCGACGGGTGCGCACTCTGCGATATCTCCGAGATTCTGCGCCAAGAACGCGTGGAATGCTTTGTCGGCCAAGCCGCGGGCAAAAAGCTTGCCCAGGCCCTGTCGCGCGACGCGGGCACGCCCATCGCCGGGCCTTACATGCCCCTGCGCTCGCTCCGAACGCCCTGCATGCCAGCGGTCTCGGAGATCGTGCGCGAGCAACTGGAACTCCAGAGCCAAGCGCACCGCGAGCACCTCGACCGCATCCACAAGCGCGATGCAGCGCGTGATGAGCTGTACTGGCGCTCGCGGATCACCTCAGCTCTTGATGGCTCAGCCGAGCCTTTGCGCGTGGTGATCGCCACATGCCGATTCACGACCGTGCTCGGCGAGATGGGCACCGACCTGGCTCAGAGCCTCCGCAAGCTCGGCTGCGAGGTGAAGCTGCTGACCGAGCCCTCAGACCACCGCCGACTCAGCCCGCTTGGCTACAGCAAGGTGCTCGATGAGTTCGACCCGGACCTCATCCTCGCGCCCAACTACACCCGGCGTGACCTTGAGAAGGTGATCACGGGCCACGAGAACGCACCGCCCGAGTCGCGCGTGCTGCCGGCGGGCGTGCCGTTTGTGGTGTGGGTGCAGGACGCGATGCCCCACCTGCTCACGACAGCCGCGGGCGCCTCGATCGGCCCGTTGGACCTTGCGATGGGCTACGTCTCGCAAGAGATGATCAACGACTTCGGATACCCACGTGACTCGGTCCTGCCCGCACCGCTCGTCGCCAGCACCACCAAGTTCGACGCAGCGCGCATCGATGCGGCACTCGCGCGCAGCTACGCCTGCGACGTGGCGATGATGACGCACCACTCGGAAACACCCGAAGCGCTCCTTGAGCGGATGCTGGGCGAGCTATCAAGCTCGCCCGCTGTGCGCCGGCAGATGGAAACGCTCATCCCAGCCCTCGATGCGTTCGCCCAGGATCCTTGCGCCCAACCCGGGATCACCCGGTCTGTGCGCACGCTCTTTGAAACGCAGACCCAGCTCGATCCCGAGTCGCGCGAGATGTTGATCCAGAACTTTGCGATGCGCTACATCGACCGCAAGCTCCGCCACGAAGTCGCCCACTGGTGCCGCGAGATCTGCGAGCGTCGCGGCTGGTCGTTTCGGCTCTATGGCAAGGGCTGGCAGAAGCACCCGGACTTTGCCCGGTTTGCTTCGCCGGCGCTTGAGCATGGTGACGCGCTGGCGGCCGCGTACCACGCCGCCGGTGTCACGCTCCATGTCAGCGCGTTCAGCCCCGTGCACCAGCGCCTGATCGAGTGCGCGCTGGCGGGCGGGGTCCCGCTCATTCGGCGAACGCGCGAGGCCCAGAACAGCGCCATGTGGAACGCGATGCACCGCATCCTGCGCGACCTTGAGCCTGCAGAGATCACCGATCCGGGTGACGGGTTTGGGCGTGTGCTCTGGTTCGATCACGTCGCATCCGCCGAGGCTGCTGCGTACACGCGTTTGCTGCAGGCGAACGGCTGCAAGATCAAAGACCGCATCGCGATCCGTGATCCGAGCCAGGACCCGAGGGTCCAGCACATGCCGCCGACGATGCCCGAGGCCGACGCAGCCTGGATACTCGGCGGGTTTGATGATTCCAGCTTTGCCGGCCGCGAAGAGCTGGAATCACTTCTCGAGCGGGCGCACACCTACCCGAATTGGCGCACAAGCAAGACCCGAGGCATCGCCGAGCGCGCGCGAACGTGTCACACGCACGATGCGCTGGCTTCGCGGCTGATCGAATCGATCAAACGACGGCTGGCGTGACGACGGGCTTGTCCTCGTAGCTGGCGTAGATCGGACGCACGTACACGCCCGCCTGGCGCAGAAACGCGGAGTTCTCCCAGAGCCTGGCTTCCCACGCATCGCTTGAGAGCAGAACGCCGTCGGGATTCAGTGCGCTGATGGCTCTTGCGGGCGTGACCGCGGGCAGGCCCAGCGCCTGACCCGAGGCCGGGGGATTGTCGTCAATGAAGCCGATCACAGGGAGGTCGAGGCTTTCGAGCGCATCGGCCCGGGCTTGTGTGTGCTGGCCGAGGCCATAGATCGCGATGCGCTTGCAGCCGCGCTCGGCCATGGCTCGCAGGTGTCTTGCCAGGAGCGCCCACTCGACCCCGCCGGGCAGGAGCGAGCTCCAGACGATGTCGATGCCGCGCGATTTCCAGGCGTTTGCGGTCGCGGCATCGGGGCCGTTGTCGCCGGCGGGGGTGATGATGGCATCACTCCGTGCGTGCGGCGAGCGCGTGGCGACCGAGGAATAGCCCGCCTCGGTCAGGCGCGCGCGGAGCCATGCGATCTCGCCCGAGCCGTCCTCTGTGCGCTGCTTGCGCCATCGGTAGCGGTCGGCCAGTGTCACGCATGCGATGCTCTTCCTGGGTTCTTTGCGTTCGAGGAAAACGCGATCGAACAGGGCCGCGTAGCGCTCGGTCATCTGTTCGAGCCCGAGCTGTGTGCTGACGCGGCGGTGGGCCTCGACCCCGATTCTTTCGAGCAGCCCGCGGTCGGCGTCGAGCGAGGCGATCCTGCGGGCGAGGGCTTCGGGCTGACCAACGGGCGCGGTGACGCCCGTGACACTTTCTTCGATCCATTCGCCCACGCCGCTCTCGACGCGTGTGACGGCGGGCACTACGCCGCAGGCCCTGGCTTCGCGCATGGTGATGCTGGTGCCCTCGTATTCGCTCACGAGAACGGAGATATCCATCTCGGGCCAGAACGCGCGGAGATAGCCCGGTGTGCGCGGGCCGTGGTAGATCACGCGCACGCAGCCGGTGGTCGTCAGCTCGCGTTTGAGCGATTCGCGGTCCGGCCCGTCGCCGACGATGTGCAGCTCGCACTCGACGCCCTTGGCCGCCAGCGTGTGCACGAGCGGGACGAGATCGGAGATGCGCTTTTGGACTTGCGCCAAACGACCGACATACGCGATACGCAGGGGCGTATTCTGGCTGACGCGCCTGGGTGATTCGAGCGCGGGCACGCCGTAGACGATCGTATCGGTCGGGCGGCTCTCTGCCATCGGCTCGAGCCAGGAGCGGACGGAGGAGCTGACCGAGACCGCGCCGTCCCAGCCGGAGTACTGCGCAAGAAGCTGGCGGTAGTACGCGCAGTCGGTGTGCCCGATCGCCACGCTCGGGATGCCGGTATGTCGCAGTTGCGCAGCGACGGCAAAGGACACGTCGCCGTAGTTGGGCAGAACGAGGTCGGGCGAGAGCACCTCGACGGATCGGCGGAGATTGGCCAGCGTGACGAAATGGTCGTCGGTCGGATCGAGCACACAGAGCGACACGCGCTCCGAGAGCAGGGGCTTGGCGCTCGGGGCCATCGGCGGGCTCTGGGCCACCAGCAGCGTGTGCATGTCGTAGCCGAGATCGGGTCTGCGTTCGAGCGTGTCGGCCAGGCGGATCGACCAAGTCGTGACGCCACCGATGGGCGAGTGGTCGAACGGCACGATGCTGACAATGCGCTTGCGGCCTTGGCGCTTGGGTTTGGCAGAAGGGATCCGGGCGATCGGTCGCAGGGGCACGCGCCGGATTTCAAGCGTCGTCTTGCGGGACTCGGTAGCGATGACCTCGGCCACCAATTCGGCTGCCCGGGCCTGACCCGCCGAGGCATCCAGCAGCTTCAGGCACTCGTCCTGCCGCTGCATCTGCTCGCGGGTGGGGTGGGCGATCTGGCGCAGGAGGCGCTCGGGCGAATCGACCCAGCGCGAGAGGCCTTCGACCAGGGGCGCGATGCTTTCAGAGGTGTTGCTCTCGAATCCCGACTCGGCCGAGCGCTCGATCGGCTGCCAGACCCACGCGGCTGGCGACCAGATGGGGGTCTCGTGAGCGTGCAGGATCGCGCAGGGCCGACCGGCGCGCATGGCTTCGACCATGAGCGTCGAGGGCGTGGTGATGACAGCCGAGCAGCCGGCAAGGGCTTCTTCAAGCTGGCCCGTGTGGTTTTCGACGTCGATCTCGTCGGCGAGCCCGTCAGTCAGGCGCCAGACGAGGCGGG
>CAXBOF010000144.1:0-5813 GCA_963977205.1 uncultured Phycisphaera sp.
CCCGCCAGCACGACGGTGTCGGTCAGGTCGCTCGAGCCGATCGTGACGGGCTTGGCGAGCGCCTTGCCGTTCTCGTAGACATACACGACGCGGGTGAAGGTCTTGGAGAGATCCACCTGCGGGTTGTCGCGCACGATCTCGTCGGGCAGGTCCTCGATGCGCCGATCGACGACAGCCTGGCTTGGCACCTTGAGCACGTCGGCCAGCGTCTGCACGCTGATGTCCACGTTCGAGGTCAGGCCGTTGTAGAGCCGCTCGCCTTTGAGGTCTTCGAGCATCACCTCGGCCTCGACGTAGCCCGAACCGTCACGCCAGATCTCGCGCTGCAGCTTCATGAACCGAACCTTGCCCTTGAACTGCTTGTCCGGGTACGCGTTCAGGTAGACCGTCGCGTCCTGGCCCTGCGACACGAGCGAGACGTTGCTCTCATCGACTCGCGCACGAACGAGGATCTTGGACAGGTCGGCGATCTGCATGATGATCGAGCCGGGGTTGTTGAGCGTGCCGATGACGACGAGTTCGCCCACGTCCGCGTTGAGCGCCGTGACGATGCCATCGATCGGGCTGGTGATAACGGTGTTGTCGAGGTCCTTCTCGGCCTGGCGGATCTGGGCCTTGGCGATCTCGATCGATTCGGTGATCTGCGCCAGATTGCTCTCGGCCCGCTTGTACCTTGCTTCCGAGGCTTCGAGCGCGGCCAGCGAGATATCCTTGGTCTCGTAGAGCCCCTGCTGACGCGTCTGCTCCGCCTTGGCCTCGGCGAGGTCGGCCTCGGCTCCGGTGAGCCTTGCTTCCTCGGCCCGTGCCCGGGCGCGGGCCGCGTCGAGGGCCGCAGCCAGATCGCGGTCATCGAGCCGGACAACCACGTCGCCTTTGCGGACCTCATCGCCCTCATCGAAAGGCAGCGCGATAATGCGGGCCGAGACCTGCGCGCTGATGTCGACCATGCTCTCGGGCTCGATCGAGCCGGGCGCGTTGATCGTGCGGGTCAGATCGCCCCGCTCGAGGACCGCGACACGCACCTTGGTGCGGTTGTCCTTGTTCTTGGCGACGATCTCTTTGACGAAATCGGTCTGGGCGACCAACGGCCCCGCGACAAGCACGATGACCACGAGCATCACGAAGACCGTCAGCAGGGCCAGAATGACCTTTTTCATGTCCAAATTTCCCCCTGCCGATGCACCGAGCCGCGTTCCGCAAACGGATGACGCCGAGATGGGTGTCTTGTTACGGATTTCCCCCGACTGACTTTCAATTCAGCTGGGATTTGGTTGCAATTTGTTTCGCGCTCGAAGCGTAGGAAGCGGGGTCATGCCTCATTGCGTGCGTAGAGACGAGCCCCTCGTATAAGCGAGGGCAGCCCCCTTCCTCACGGAAGGGGCTCGTTCTTGCATTTTTTACATCCCCAATACTGAGGCCAGATACGCGGCCGCCTCGTCCATCGGGATGCGCTTCTGCTCGGCCGTGTCTCGGTCGCGGACCGTGATCGTCCCATCGGTCATCGTGTCGCCATCGATCGTAAAGCAGAGCGGGCAGCCGGCCTCGTCCATGCGGGCGTAGCGCTTGCCGATCGATTGCTTGGCGTCCGTCTCGATCGCGCCCAGGTGCCCGAACTTCTTGACGAGCTGCCGGTGCAGCTCGCCCGACTTCTCTGGCATGCCGTCCTTGTTCACGAGCGGGAAGACCGCAGCCTTGATCGGCGCAACCCGCGGATGGAACTTCATGAACACCTTGCTGGCACGGTTCTCGTCGGGCGTGTACGCCTCGCAGATGATCGCAAGCACACCGCGATCAAGACCAGCCGACGGCTCGATGCAGTGCGGCGAATACCACTCGCCCTTGGGCTGCCCGTTGGGCGCCAGTTCACCCCGCGTCGTATCAAAGTACTGCATTTTCTTCTTCGAGTGCGTCTCGTGCTGGGTGAGGTCGAAGTTGCCGCGGTGGGCGATGCCCTCGAGCTCGCCATAGCCCGGCGCGGTGAAGGGGAAGCGGTACTCGATGTCGCTCGTGCCCTCGCCTTCCTTGGCGTAGTGCGCCAGCTCGTCCGAGTCGTGGTTGCGCAGGATCAGGTTGTCCCCCGCCAGCCCGATCTCCTGCCACCACTGGTAACGCCAGTCGCGCCAGAACGTGAACCACGTCTTCGCGTCGTCGGCGTGGCAGAAGAACTCGATCTCCATCTGCTCGAACTCGCGGCTGCGGAACGTGAAGTTCCGGGGCGTGACTTCATTCCGAAACGCCTTGCCCGTCTGCGCGATGCCAAAGGGCACCGAGACGCGCGTCGTGTCCACGACGTTCTTGAAGTTGACGAAGATGCCCTGGGCCGTCTCGGGGCGGAGATAGACCGTGTTCTCCTCGGTCTGCGCGGAGGTCGCGCCGACGAAGGTCTTGAACATGAGGTTGAAGGCGCGGGGGGCTGTGAGCGAGCCAGCTTTACCGGTAAATGGCGAGGGATATTCTTCTGGTATTTTCTCAATATCTTTTGGATTTATCGAGAAACTATCATATTGCTTCAGGCCGTTACCCCTATCCAGCAACAGCTTGGTAAGCAGGCCGTCTGAGTTTGTCTCGACATCAATGTTCTTGATCCCATTGAGTTTCTGCAGTTTCTTGTCAGTCAGGAGCATCGCTATGGCTTCGCCGCGATTGTTAGCGATCACTGTGAACTCTGGAACTATGAACTTGCTCGGAAATGCCTTTACCTCACCGCCAGGTTTCGTAAGTTTCTTGCCAACCTCAGCAAGTCCACCAGTCTCGCCGAGCACAAGGAAGCCGATTAGATGATCTGCCCGGAAACGCTGCTTGGTCTCCTTGTCGTCGACCATCGGGTCGTTGAACCCACCCACGTGCCCGGAGGCCTCCCAGACCTTTGGGTTCTGGATGATGCACGTATCCACCGGCACGATCTCGACGGGATCGCCGTCGGGGCCGGGTTGGCCCACGCAGGGGTTCATGACGACGTCCTGCCACCAGGCGTCGCGTATGTTTTTCTTGAGCTGCGCGCCCAGCGGGCCGTAGTCCCAGAAGCCGTTGATCCCGCCGTAGATCTCCGAGGCCTGGTAGATGAACCCTCTGCGTTTGCAGAGGGCCATGATGTCGTCCATGGACTTGGTCTGGTTGGTCTGCTGCTGATCTTCCACGGTTGGCCTCTCTCGTCGCCTGATTTCGGTGAATTGATGGGCCAGAGTCTAGGAGCCCGACAGCCGGACCACGCCCGCGCATCGTCGCCTTCAACAAGGAGACGACGATGGTGTATGCACTCTGGTTCCTCGTGCGAGCCGCTCTGACCCTCGGGGTTTGGCCCCACGAGCCGGACCTCTGGCAGCAACTCGACCTCGAGCAGGCACTGGCCCAAGCCAAGGGATCGGGCCGACCCGTCCTCGTGTACTTCGACTCGCCCGTCTGCCCGGCCTCGCACCGCATGGACACCCACACCTGGCCCAACCCCGATCTGAAACGGGTCATACGCGAGGGCTTCGTCGCCATCCGACCCGAGACCACACCGAGCCGCGATCTCGATCAGCGGCTGGGCGTCATCGGATATCCGACACTGATCAGGCTCGAATCGGGGAACGAGACCGCCCGGCTGGTCGGGTTCTGGGAGCCCGATCGCGTTCTGGCGTGGCTCGATGAGCCCGGCTCACTCGTGCCCGAAGGCGACCTGCGCACCATGGCCCTCGGCGATGTGCACGACCTGGCGATGGACCGTCTCCTCGCAGGTCAGCCCACACCCGCGGGCGAAGCGATGATCGTCTTCTGGGAGCGATCCGCCGCCGAGCCGGACGCTTCCGACACACTCCGCTGGCTCAGGCGAGACCGGTACCCGTCGCTGCTCAAGAAAGCCTGCGAGGACCCGGTCACGCGTGAGAAAATCGAAGCACGTGCGCACAGTCTTGGAGATCCGGCGCCGAGCGCCAAAACACACCCATCGCTCGTGCGCGACTGGGTCGTGCTCATGCTCGCTTTGGGTGTAGACCGGGCTGTGCTCGACTGGGCCGAGTCGCGTCTTGCCGAGTCGCCCAACTCGCTCAGAGACAACGAGCCTTTGTACGACCATCTGCTCGCCAACGGCCGCCTGCGCGAAGCGGGGCTGGTGATCGGTGAGTCGATGCGCACACGCTGGCTCGCGCGACTGCGGGGCGAGCCCGTGGGCGAGGCGGTATCCGACGCAGCCCCGGCGCGCGTTATTGCCAACGAGAGGCAGAGTTCCCAAGAGCGTTTGGAAATAATGTGCCGGGCGCTGGATGCCGCCGGTCGAAGGGCCGAGTCTCGGGCGCTTGAAGAAGAGGTGGGCCTCAACTGACGCGGCCGGCCCGGACGCGCTGGAGAGAGGAGCGCATCCGGGCCGGTCGGTTTGGGAGAGAGGAGAGTGCTCGGTTCGTTTGAAGCCGCGCGGGCCCGCTTTCACAGACCCGCGAGGTAGGACTTATCGCCGGCGGCGGAGCAGGGCCAGGCCCATCACACCGAGGACCGACGACGCAGGGGCGGGGACAACGGTCCGCACGATGCTCGCGGAGGAATCGATTGTGCCGAAACCGGGCGAGTCGCCAGCCATGCCGATGCTGAAGAAGTCGTCGGGTGCCAGGCCGGCCGCGTTGCCGTAGTCCTGCACGATAAATTCCCACGTCTCGCCCGGCTCGAAGATGCCATCGAAGGTCATGCTCTCAGCGATCAGGGCGCGGTTGAGCCCGAAGCTGTCGATGCGGAACGCCTCGGTGCGTGTGCCCAGGCTGCCGGCACCCTCGCCCACGCCATCGACATTCGAGAAGGTCGTGCCCTCGTCGGCTACGTAGTAGAGATCGGTCAGGAAACGCCCGGTGAGGTTCGTGATGATGACGAGGGCGTTTGGAACCGAGGGATCATCCATCGGCGGGCAGGCCGAGAAGTTGGAGAAGGTTGAGACGTGGTCGATGGTTTCGTCGGGAGCGAAGATGCTGCCGTCACCGAACTCTTCGACGACTTGCTGCGTGCCGTGGTTGTCGCAACCGGGCATGTCGAAGTACATGCCGTCGATCGGCTCGGCCGCTGCGGTGCCGGCGATCGCGGCGATGGTCATGGTTGCTGCCAGGGTCAGTGTGTTCTTTGTGGTCGTGTTCATCTCTGTGCTCCAATTCAGTGTGCTGCGATCGCCGGCACACGCGATGTCCCCCACCGCTGCTCATGCCCGCGTTCGGTTGTTCGTTCTTGCCGGGTCCCCTTGGCCCGACTCTGCAGAGATATCCGCAGCCGATGCGCACACCACGACACGGTTGTTTGAGATTTCTTGCTCCCACTCAAAGCTCGCTAGATATGGAGCGACTCGCCGGATGCCATGGCTTGACCGTCCTCGGCAAACCGTGCGGGAAAGAGCAGACATCACGGGTTGAGAATAACCCGTGGCATCCAGAAGGTGAGAAAGCAGCACGCGGAGGCTGGAAGCCCCCGCCACTGAAGATTGATTACTTGTCCTGCGTGGACTTGCCGAAGAAGACCCGGCGGACCACATCGCCCGGGCCGATCTTGTCGATCTCGGTCTTGGCGTCTTCCTCGATCGCCTCATAGTCGCGCACAGGAGGCGAGGTCACGAGCGAATCGGCGCTCGAGTACTCAGACTTGACGAGATCCAGCGAGCCGTTGGCGGTGACGGTGATCACCCAGAGTCCCTCGCCCAGCGAGCGGTAGACCGCTTTACCCACCTGCACGCCCGGCGCATCCCAGTCCACATCGACCAGAGCCGCGTCGATCAGCATCGCATCGGCGGGCCTTGTGTGCTCGTCGAACAGCCGCCGGATGAGCAGCCGACCATCGACCACGACGAAGTCGACGTAGATCTCGCC
>CAXBOF010000145.1:0-5795 GCA_963977205.1 uncultured Phycisphaera sp.
ATGCCTTGAAGGGCGGTCAGGAGTAACGGCAAACCCTTGTTGAAGTGGTTGAATCCAAGAAACACAAGACGCATCACGGATGAATCGACTTTGCGAGGTGCACTGGGAGTTGCTTGCTCTGCAGAAGCTGTCCCTATGTGTTGCGTCTGGATGCGTTCTGCATCCACACCTTCGGCTCTGAATTTCTGGTGTACGAAATCTGACACCGCGAGCACTCGGTCACAGCGGTTGAGCATGTCAACCATGGCCGCCCGCCTCCGCGCATGCGCTCCAAGCAACCGGCCGCTGCTCGGATCACGCCTGGCTTCGTTTGAGAGTGCGGGCCCGGCGCGTTCGGCGTATGCCTCGTCAACCCTTTGAGAACCGAGCACAGGAAGCGTGATCTGTACCGGAATCTGCTTGAAGACAAGATCATCGGGTGATTCAACCGCGAGCCCTGGGAGCGGATGAGGTGCGTTCTCGCTCTCAGAACGTCGCAAAGCTGCACTTGATTTGGCAAGCTCAATTCCACGGACGAGAACGCGTTTGGGCCAGCTCAGCTCGTGCTTGAGTTGAGACAGTGCTCTGGACTGCTCTTGCTCGAGGAATGAGTGCGACCTGCTATTCCGCGGGGCGAAATCGTCCTGTCGACGGAGACGCTCGCTGTACGGATCCGGTGCCGTGACACAGGTCGAGCACGCGTGCCCGGACTCGAAGTTGTGACAGGGTTTCTCGTGCCCCTTGCAGAGTGTCACCTGTGAGCACAGCGTGTGGTAGTTGTGCAGCGAGTACACGACATTTGCACCCAATCCTCGGCAGATATCGATGCACCCCGCGGAAAAGCCCTCGACATTGTGCCAGTGCGTGATATCTGGTTTGATAAGCAGGAGCAGCCGCTCGAGTTCGTGTTCTAACTCGGGCGCACTCACCTCCGACATAGGCTCACGGAACTGAGCCGTCGATGGAGCGAGCACGGGAGAGTTGATGATTTCAATGACACGGACACCCTGGAAATCCTCATGACGACGGCTGAAACATCCCTGAGGATGCTGGGTGTGTAGGAGACCGGCCGATATTGCAGTGACCTCGTGCCCTCTGGCTGCGAGCTGCGGCGCCAGCGCGTGGAGGTAGCCGTTCACACCGCCGCCGAGCTGGGCACCTTTCCAGATCGGGGCCCAGTTGAAGATCACGATGTTCACTTTGGACCTCCAAGGCATGGACTCGTCTGCTGTGAAAAAACGCCGCCGATACTGTCGCACAGGCGACGTGTATGAGATGGGCAGGCGGATATGCCCGCCCGGGTGTGGGCTCCTGGTCCTTAGACACAGGAGCGCGTCGGCTGATCGCAGATACCCAGGTCGGGAGAAATTGTCCGATCGGTCTCCAGTTTCCCGTTACCGGCGTTAAGCTCCCATGAATTTCAGCCGCTTCACACGAGGCCAATAGACTCAGTGGTGAGGATCAGACTCTTTATACCGAACAATGCCATACCAATCACTGACCCATCTTGTCGAACGGTGCATCGCGGGCGATGAAGCCGCCTGGCGTGTCTTTGTCGATCAGTATTCGAGGCTTGTGTACTCGATACCGAGACGCAACCGGTTCGATGATTCCGCCTGCGATGACATTTTTCAGGAAGTCTTTCTGGCGGCATACCGGCATCTGGATTCACTCCGTGATGCCCAATCCGTCTCGAAATGGCTCATCACAACCACCACCCGGGCGTGTGCCCGGTACGCCAAGAAGAACAAGCAGCAGATCACTCTCGGAGACATCCAGAAGCCGAGCGAGCCAGAGATTGATCGACAGGAACAGCTCCATGCCCTGTACCTCGGGCTTGAGCAAATCGGAACCCGTTGCCGTGAATTGCTGATCCGGCTCCACACCCAGAGCACAGGCTCGAACTACGACCTGATTGCCGAGGAATTCGACATGCCCCGGGGGAGTATCGGACCGACCCGCCAGCGATGTCTCGAGAAGCTTGCCCGAGCGATCGTCGAACAAGAAGGCCTTAGCGGAGACTCTTGAGCAAGCCGATGTATCTATTGCGAGTCCGAGCGCTCCTTTGGGCCTGACCAGGATGGTGAGGACACGATCATGATACCCGACAATGAGTTCTTCGAGTTGCTGGCCCGCGAAGCTCTCGGTGATATTCACGAAACCGATTTGCATCGCATCGACGCGATGTGCACATCTGCCCCCGAGTTGACGCGCATCCGCGAGCGGTTTTTTGCCATTATGCGGTCGGCACCGAGTGACGACACTGCGGACGCCCCGGCTTTTTCATTGCATCAGGCATACCAGATCTTGCGTCGCCAGCTCGATTCAGGTACGACGAAGCCCGAGAAGATCTCTATTCTGAAGCTCGTTTACGACAGTCTGCGTCCTGTCGCGGGCTTGCGGTCATCGGTGGCCGGGGGCAGACGCCAGCTCATGCTCGAAGAGGGCGATATCAGCGTTGATGTTTTCATCGACCAGGGTCCAGTTGGGCACACGATTATAGTGATGGTGGAAGACGAGAAAGCCTTGGGAATCCGGGTCCACTCAGCCGAAATCGAAACCGAGCTTGCCGAGAAAGAAGGCCAATGGCGTGGCCCAGTCGAGCCCGGCGAGGTTTTCTTCGAAATCAGGCTCACCGATCGTGTCCTCCGCACGGAGTCATTTGAGATTGGCTGAACCTCATCATCCCGATTTGCAAGAGATGCTTGCAACCGATCCAGCCGAACTGGTCGATACCCTGCGCCTCGACAGCGCCGCTGATCGCACGATCGAGAAGTGGGTTGATGGGTGTCGTACGCTCACGATGGAAGACCCAGAGAAGGGCGTGGCCGCAACGACCCGCCTGATCGAGATCGCCGAGTGCGCCGCGTCGAGAAGGCTCCGCGCGCGGGCTTTCTCTGCTCACTGCCACGCTGTGTCTTACGCGGGCAGGATGAAACAGGCGATCGCCATTTCCGAGCGTGCGATCGAAGAAGCCACCGCGTCGGGCGACAGCCTCGCACTCGCCGAGGCGTGCATGACCGCGGTGCAATCACACAACGTCCTCGGGCTGCGTGAGGAGGCGCTCGAGCTCTCCTCGAAAGCAGGCGAGATTTTCATGACCGCTGGCGATCACGACCGGTCGGCGACGGCGATCATGCTCTCAGGCGTTGTACTCCGCATGCTTGATCGCCCGGAGGAGGCTCTGAAGCGGTTCGATTTGGCACTGAATATCGTGGGCCCAAACCCTAGCCTGCGGGCACAGGTGTCAAGCAACAAGGCTGAGGCACAGCTCGATCTCGGCTGCTTTGGCGATGCCAAGGCCTCATTCGAGAAAGCTCTGGAAGGATTCAGATCGTGCGGCCAGGACTTTGGCGAAGCCATCGTTCAGGGCAATCTTGCAGATCTTGCCAGCAGGCGGGGTGATTTACGCGAAGCGCTCGGGCTGTTTCTGGATGCCAGTTCACGGTTTCGATCAGCGAGCGATGAAGCCGAGGCCGCACGCCTGGAAGCCGAAGCCGCCGAGCTCTTTCTTGCGATCGGTGATCACCGAGAAGCTCTGTATCGCCTCCCACCTGCCATCGAAACTCTCCGCAACACGGGGATGCAAACGGAGCACGCCAGAGCTCTTGCCGCCTTTGGTGTCGCGATGGGAAGGTCGGGTGAGATTGAAGCTGCACTTCATAAGCTCGAAGAATCCGAGCAGTTGAGTCGGGAACACGATCAGCACCAGGCCTTGATCCGTACGCGATCTCTGCGTGGTGGTCTCCTGCTTTCATTGGGCCATGCGGAAGAAGCCGTGATCATACTTCGGAACACGCTCAACATGAATCCGCTGGAGCCGACACGTGCGAGGCTTCTGCTCGATCTTTCGATAGCACTCGCCTCTGCTGGGAATATTGAAGAATCGTGTGCTGCTCTTGAAGAGGCCAGCCGTCTAACAGAGAAACTGGGGCTTGCTGATGTTGGCGCATCGCTTTCTGCGGTTCAGGCCATTCATGCTCGTCTGAGTGGTGACCTGAGGATCGCACATATGCATCTCGATCGTGCGATGGAGGGGGCCGAGAGCCGGATGAGTCAGTTCGCAGGCGATCGGCTTCGGGCTACAGCTATCGGCGGTGCTCGCTTAGTGTACGAAGAGGGCATCCGTCTGGCACTTGCGGCCAACGATCCGGCACTCGCCTACGAGGTCAGCGAACATGCGCATGCACGCACGCTCCGTGAAACAGTGGATCCCTTTGGACACTCAGACCGTTCCAATCAGTTGATTGCTCTTGAAGGTGATATTTCTGCAACTCTCACACAGATCGAGGATGCGAGAGCGGCAGGGCGCGAAGACTCGCACATCCTGCGGATGCGTGAGCATCTTCGAGAGTTGGAACGCCGGTACGGCAGCCTCGATATGCGGGATCAGACGCAAACCAAGCGACCCGGTCAAACATCAGACCTGCCCGCACTGTCCGATATCCAGGCGTCGATGCCCAAGGGTGTGATGGCGATTGTGCTTGCCGACACAGGCGAGCATTTCGCCCGTCTCGTTGTGACTCCCGAAAGCGCCACACTCACCGAAGTGAACGTGTCGGTCCGGGAGATGGCAAAGAGTTGCGATCGCTTGCTCTCCAATATCGACCGCGCTCTCGTCCGGATCACGCTTGGTCGGAGCGTTCCTGCGGAACTGGATCGACGTATATACGATGATCTCGAAGCATTCTGTTCATTGTTATTCGATGGTGCCGACGAGCTACTTGCCCGGTGCAATCGATTGGTGGTCGTGCTTCCGAACCAACTCACCCGCCTTCCTCTTTCTGCTCTCAGATTTCGCGGCAAGTATCTCGTCGAACTTTGTACGCCCGTCGTGGCGCCGAGTCTGTCCTGGTCGGCTGCGATGGCAAACACTGAACGATCTTCCCAAGGAAATCTCGTAGTCTTCGGAGCTTCTGATGAAATAGCGCCTTCGATCGATGCCGAGCTTGATGCCATTCTGTTTGTGAATCCCGGCGCGATTGTGTTCCGGAATTCAGACGCTACTTTCGATCGGCTTGAGCATGAAGCCGCAGGCTGCGGGGTGCTTCATCTAGCCTGTCACGGCGAGTATTCCGCCGCCGACCCGATGGGTTCTCGCCTGAAGTTTGGTGAAGGGTGGGTGCCAGCGCGTCGTGTTGCCGGGCTCAGCCTCCACGATACCGAGGTCGTGCTCGGTGGGTGTGAAACAGGGGCCGTCGACACGATTGCCGGTGAGCAATTCGGTCTGATCCGCGCATGTCTCCTGGCGGGTGCGAGAACTGTGATCGCAAGCCGTTGGCGGCTCTCGGATGAGGCTGGCGCATCGATATTCTCTGAACTGCACCGATCTCAGGGTCATCCAGGCGAAAGCCTGACGTGCGGGTTATCCAGGATTCAGGGGGAAGCAGCAGCAAACGGACAACATCCTGCTTTGTGGGGCGGGCTCTTTGCGTTAGGATCGTGGTCATGAACGTGTACTCTCACATCCGCGGACTGACTCCTGCAGCCCTGGTTCTCGCAGCCGTTGCGGGTCTCGCACACGCTGACGGCAACGACGAGGCGGTGAGTGATCAGGTGATCGTCCAACTCATTTCCGGTGCAAGTATTGATCAGTTTAACTCACGCTACTGCACATCAACACTCGACTCGATCGACGGCCGCCCGATCTATCTTCTTCAGCTTCCTCAGAGGATGACCCACAACGAGTTCGAATTGCTCGTCTTTGGAGATCCTGATCTCGACAAGGAAGAACTCAACTTCACAGCCAGCGACCCCGGCGGCGACACGCGGAGTTTCTACGGCAGCCGCTCAGCGAATGATTACCAGCAGCAAGC
>CAXBOF010000146.1:0-5783 GCA_963977205.1 uncultured Phycisphaera sp.
GACCTGGTTCGAGTCGTCCTCGGTGTGGCTGGCGCCGCGCTCGGGCGGGGTCTCGTCGTGTTCAACCGCGGCGGCGCCGGACCAATCAGAGAGCAGCGACTCGACCTGGTCAGCGGCTTTCTCCGGCTCGACGTCGCCGGCGATCGCCAACACCGAGCCCTCGGCCACGGCGTTGGACTTCCAGAAGTTGTTGACATCATCGAGCGTGATGAGCGCGAGCCCCTCGGCCGAGCCGTAGATCGAGCGGTTGTACGGCGCGGGGAAGTGACGGCGCTTGGCCTCGATGCTTGCTTTCTCGCGGGGGTCGTCGTCGAGCGATTCAAGGCCCTGCTCGGCCAGCTCTCGCGCGGGCTCGAGTGTGGTGGTATCAAAGCGTGGCTTGCGCACGATGTCGGTGATCATCGGCAGCACGTCGGCGAGCTTGTCGCCCAGCGTGGTCGAGCGGATGTGCATGGTTCGGCTGGTCGGATCAATAGATCGCGAGGCCCCGATGCGGTCGAGATCGTCGGCGAATCGGCGGGAATCGCGGTCGCCGCCGCCACGCAGGAGCATCTCGGAGGTGACCGAGGCGATCCCGGCCCGGGCCTCGGGCTCAGCTGCGTTGCCGGCACCCAGGATCCAACTCAGACCGACGGACTTCATGGCGGGCATGGGCTCGACAAAGAGCTTGAGTCCCGAGCCCAGCGTGCGTGTATAGATGATGGACAAAGACCTACCCCTGTTTTTGGGATGCCGCCCGAATGGGACGGTTCTCGGGCGAGTGTATCCGTTCCAGTCGGCACACCCCCACCTGCTGAAGATCGCCGGGAGCCCTGGCCCAGACGGGGGGTTGGGCGGGGCTGGGCGCTTGACGACATTGGTGCGGGTGCGCCGATTTTGGGTCGGCTGGTCACCGTGTTACTGGAGGGTTCGATCGTGATGCGCCGGGTCGTGGATCTGGTGGGCGTGCTCATCGTGGCGGGAATCGCCGTGGGGTACTCCGCGCACACTCGGCAGAGCGACACGGAGTTTGAGCACCTCGAAAAGACGCGCGCAGCGGTGGAGCGCCTCAAGGGTGAGGTGGTGATCCGTTCGCAATCGGGTCAGGCGGATGTGAACCCGCGTGGCTGGTCGGCGACTGTTGTTCCCGCCTGGTTCGGGGGGGAGTTGCCAAAAAACACGCTTCTCTCTGAAGACCGCCCGTGGGTGGAGGTTGCGCCTGTTGAGCACGCGCATTGGGAGCATCCCAAGGCCGTGTTTGACGTGAGCGGACACGACGCTGCGTTTTGGTATAACCCGGCCCTCGGCATCGTTCGCGCGCGAGTGCCGATGATGCCAACCGACAAGCGCACGATCGATGCGTACAACCGGGTGAACAACACCTCGGTTGGGTCGTTGTCGCCCATGAGCACGGGCGAAGCTGTAGTGGAATCAACCTCGAACAGCACCGATTGAACGCGCTTCTTGCGCGAACTTGCGGTGTTCATCCGCGAACACGCAAATTACGAAGCCTTCATCGCCTTGCAACACATCGCATTGTGGCGACGCCGCGACGTCCGAATCACAGTTCTGGCATGCCCCGTATTCGAATGGTGCACTTACCAGTTTGCAACTGTTGATGTCACGCGAGATTTGGATGCACAGCGTTGTGATCCAAGCGTGATGCGCGGTGATGTGATCGATGGATCATCGCGCGCTGTGAGATGTCATTCGCATGTGTGATCGCGCGATGTGTGATGTGAACGATGTACGAGTGCGCTTGACAACATGGGGTGGATGGTGCATGGTCCGCATCATCATCTCGTGTGTATTGCTCAAGGTTGAGCTACACGAGTCCCGATAGTTCGGTTGACTGCTCTTTTGCATGCATGCACTGATGTCCTCTCCGTCGCAGTCACGGGTTCACCAATGAGGACAAGACGGAGAAGCAATCATGGCCAAGAAGGCACGTAAGAAAGCAACCCGGAAGAAAGCCGCCAAGAAAGCAGGGGCCAAGAAGGCCACCCGCAAGAAAGCGACTCGCAAGAAGGCTGCTTCCAAGAGCACCGCCAAGAAGGCAACCAGGAAGAAGGCCACTCGCAAGAAGGCCGCTAAGAAAACCGGCGCCAAGAAGGCAACCCGGAAGAAGAGCACTCGCAAGAAAGCCGCGAAGAAGGCTGGTGCCAAGAAGGCGACCCGCAAGAAGGCCACTCGCAAGAAGGCCGCTAAGAAGACCGGCGCCAAGAAGGCGACCCGTAAGAAGGCCACTCGCAAGAAGGCTGCCAAGAAGGCAACCCGCAAGAAGGCCACTCGCAAGAAGTCGACCGCCAAGAAGGCCACCCGCAAGCCCGCTCGCCGCAAGGCCACGCGCCGCCGCTGATTGGGTTCTCGGCGGATCGATTCGTTTCTCCGCCGAGTAGCAAGACCGATGGACCACGGGGCCGAGTTTCGGCCTCGTGGTTTTTTTACGGGCGGCAATCTCTCGCGCGGGGTTCACTGGCCGATCCTGTTTGACAAGAATCGAGCATGCACGAACTCAACGAACTCGAACTTGCGATCCGCAGCGAGCGGCACGCGGCCCTGGCCAGCGACGGGGTCCCCTACACCGTGACAACCGTGCTCGACAATGACACCGGGGCGTTCGTCTTCCCGGTCGAGTCCTCGGCGCTCGGCGGCGAGGAGAGCGTGCTCTGGATCCCCGAGGAACGCAACGACGCGATGCAGATCCTCGTCATGCTCGAGGAGATCGATGGAGAACGCTCGGCCAGCGCCGACCGGTGGCGGATCTATCACGGCTCACCTGGGCAGAGTCACTGGGTGAGCGCTGCGGTTTTGGCGGTGCGGTTCGGGATGATGGTGGCTGACGCGGAGCAGATCGAGCTGACCAATGCTCTTGCGTCCGACGAGCCGAGGCTCTGCAAGAAATACAACGCCGACCACGAACTCCTGGGCAGGGCGGCAAGCACGATGGACCCCAGATCCAAGGGCGAGGGCGTATTGGTCGGTGTGGACCCGATGGGATTCGACATCCGCACTCGTTTCGACATCGTGCGTGTGCCCTTCGGTGAGCGGCTGACCGATGCGGAGAAAGCAGACGCGAAGGTTCAGAATCTGCTGGCGGAGCTGGCGGCTGTCGGGTGAATGTACGCGGGGCGTGTTGAGATCACCCGAATTGCCGGCACAACGGGCTCACACGCGAGTCCCACCATCACGCCGGGCGATCAATACGACTATTGCATACAACGCGGCAAGCGGGACGTATGATCCGGTGAAAGAACGCGGCCCGACTCCGGGACGCGAGGGAGGTTTGCGATGCGTGCGGACATCAATTACTCGGACATCATCGACAGCGACGAGGCCCGGATCGCCCAGGCGGCGGCCGACAAGGCGCCCTTCCTGCCAAGCGCCGAGATCGACCCGTACAAGTTCTTTATCACGCAGGACACCTCCAAGTACACCCAGGAGGACAACGACGTCTGGCGGATCATGTTCACCGAGCGGATGAAGTCGCTGGCGGATCAAGCGTCGGACGTGTTCCTGACCGGGCTCGAGCAGATCGGGCTGGTGCCCGAGCGTGTGCCGAGGGTCGCGGATATCAACCGCAGGCTTCAGGATCTTACGGGCTGGGAGAGCCACCCGGTGCCGGGTTACCTGCCTGCCAAGTCGTTCTTTGCGTGCCTTGCTGCCCGTCGTTTCCCGACGACGATCACGATGCGGCCGCGCGAGCTGATGAACTACCTGCCCGAGCCGGACATTTTCCATGACGTGTTCGGGCACGTGCCGTTGCACGCTGACCCGATCTTCGCCGAGTTCCTGCAGACCTACGGCAAGGCGGCACTCTTCTGCGAGGACCCGTACCACATCGAGCGACTGGCCCGGCTCTTCTGGTTCACGGTCGAGTTCGGGCTGATCCGGGAGAAGGGGAAGGTCAAGCTCTACGGCTCGGGGCTGATCAGCTCGATCGGTGAGAGCTTCCACGCGCTCGAGAGCGACCATGTGGACCGCCGACCGTTCGATATGGACCGGGTCTGCGACACGCCCTTTGAGATCGACCACTACCAGCCGATTCTGTACGTGCTGGAGAGCTTCGAGCAACTCCGGGACTCGATGAACAGCTACGCCGAGCGCGTGCTGGAGGAGTCTGGGGCGCTCGAGGTCCTCTGATCTTCCGAAATCGCTGAGAATCATGTAGACTGCAGGCTCACGTCCTCTGGCGGGACTCCGATGGAGGTGAGTTATGCGGTTGTTCTGTGTTCTGGCGATGATGCTTCTGACCGCTGCGGTCTCTGCGCAGCCGGGCGGCGACACAGAGCGGACGCCGTTCACCGAGATCCGATTCGACACGCCAGAGCCGACGATTCTGGTCGGCGGTGAGTGGTACGTCTGGCGTGGGATTGACGGGATCACCTACGACGAACTCGCGATGTTTGCGCTCGAGATTGCCCGCGACAGATGGCAGGAGCGGATCGGCGAGGATCTGGTCTGGCTGATGCGTGAGTACGGGCAGGAGCCCGGAGAAAATGTGGATCTGCTTGTCGCTCGGGCTGGTGGTGGCAAGCAGACCCTGCTGCGCGATGTGCCCATGACGCACGAGAACCGCTCGATCACCGGGGAGACGCTCGACGACAATCTTGATCTGAACAGGCTCCTGCGAGAGCGTTGGGCGAGGGAAGGGATTTTCGATCGCAGACAAGCGTTCCGCGAGCTCGAGCGTGTGATCCGGGTGGTGCACAGCTACGCCACGCTCAAGGGCGTGGATGTCGGGGCGCTGCTCGATGCGGAGCTTGAACACTTAGGCGCCCAGAGAGCGGACCACGGGGATGTGCTCTTGGCGGCTCAGCGGGTCGTGTGCAAGCTGGGCGATGGGCACGCGAGTGTCTCGGGCTGGCAGCGCGCTGCACCGGACGGTTATTTGCCCGTGCTGCTCTCGGAAGCCGAGGGCGGCGTGGTCGCGTACACGCCCGATCGGTCGGGCTTGCTGAACGAGGACTATCCGTACGTGACGGAGATCGACGGCGTCCCGATCGATCGATGGATCGAGGCGGCCAGCGCGTACGTCACGGATGGGTCGGATCAGATGGTTCAGCGTCGGTCGCTGGGGGTGATGCGGTGGGTCAACCTGGTGCGGCGTGAGCTGGATCTGCGCGAGGATGATCAGGTGTCGTTCACGCTGAGCGATGGGCGTGGGCTTGAGTCGGGGGTGCGGGTTGCGGTGGCCGAGGACCGGCCGTTGTATGGCGACTGGCCGAGGGGCGAAATGCGGGTGCTGGAATCCGGGATCGGGTACATGCGACTGGCGAGCATGCAGCCCTCGATGGAATTCCGGCTGCGTATGGCCCGTGAGGGAGTCGGTTCAAGTGAGACTGAGTCTGCATGGATGGACGCACTGATCACGGAGTTTGACAGCCTCGCCGATTGCCCGGCTCTCATCATCGACGTGCGGGACAACGGGGGCGGTGTGCGCGAGCCGACGGTCGCGCTCATGCAGCGGATCATGGCAGCCGACAGCGAGCCGGTGGTCGTCAACGCGGCCCGCGCGCGGATCAGTCGGGCACAGGACGCGGGCGACACGGATGGATATCTGGACAACAGGATGCTCTACCCCGAGGCGTGGGACGGCTGGAGTGAGGTGGAACGCAACGCGATCGCGCACTTCCGCGAGCGTTTTGAGCCCGCGTGGACCCCGGAGGGCGGCAGCTTCAGTGACTGGCATTACATGGTCGTCTCGCCGAGCGAACGCAGCCCCCAGAACCCGCGGCCGGTGGTCGTGCTGATCGACGACGGGTGCTTCAGCGCGACAGACATCTTCGCGGCGGCGATGGGCG
>CAXBOF010000147.1:0-5780 GCA_963977205.1 uncultured Phycisphaera sp.
GACGGGCCGGTGATCCAGCTCGTGATCTGCCTGGATACCTCGGGCTCGATGGAGGGACTGATCAACCAGGCCCGCACGCGGCTGTGGAGCGTGATCAGCACGCTCGACGGTGCCCGCATGAAGGGTGAACGCCCGAGGCTTGAGGTCGCGATCATGCAGTACGGCTCGACCCGGCAATCCAGTGCCGAGGGTTTCATGGGTGTGGTGCTGCCGTTTACGAGCGATCTCGATCGGATCAGCGAGGTGCTCTACAGCCTGCAGATCTCGGGCTCGGCGGAGTACTGCGGCATGGCAGTCGAAAGAGCCACGCACGAGCTGAGCTGGCTGCCTACCGGTGAGGGCGTCATGAAAGTCATCATGATCGCGGGCAACGAGGAATTCACCCAGGGCGATGTCGATTTCCGAACGAGCGTGCCGACGGCTGTGGAGTACGGGATTACCGTCAACACCGTCCACTGCGGGGATGACGGCGCGGGGCGCAGCGGCGGGTGGCTCGAGGCGGCCAATCTCGGTCGCGGCGAGTACAACATCATCGATCAGAACAAGAAGCTGCGCTATATCCGCTGCCCGCAGGACGTTCGGATCAACGAGCTGAACGTGGAGCTCAACGGGACGTACCTGTATTACGGTGCGGCCGGGCGAGAATTGCAAATGGGACAGGTTCGTCAGGATTCGCTCAACGATGCGGCGAGCCTTGAAGCCGGGCTTCAGCGTGCTGTGACGAAAGCGACTGAATCGTACAACAACTCACACTGGGATCTCGTCGATGCCTCGGAACAGAAAGACTTCGATTTCGAGAAGATCGACGACACAACACTGCCCGCGGAGCTCCAGAAGCTTTCTCCTGAGGAGCTGAAAGAACGCGTGGAGCAGGAGCGCACCAAGCGCGCCAAGATCCAGAGTGAGATCCTGGCGCTCGTCAAAGAACGCAACGAATGGCGGGAGGCGGAGCTCAAGCGGCTCGGCGAAGAGAGCGAGGAAGGACTCGACACGGCTCTGGTCGCGGCATTGGTGAGCCAAGCCGAGGGCGCCGGGTTTACATTCAAAGAGTAACAGTATAACACAGATATGAAATACAGACCGGGCGGAAACCAAAGAGGTTTCCGCCCGGTCATTATGATCATGGAGCTTTGCGAGAGCTTGGAATTAGCCGCGATCGGTACGGGTCGGCTCGCCCTGACCATTCGTGTTCCACATGATCTGATCGTTGATGCTCAGACGGGTTGCATCGAGCACGGTTCGGCCGTTGCGGTCTGTGCGTTTGCCGATGAGGGTCACGCGGTCGCCGCTCTCGATCACGCTGTCCTTGGCGTTGGGGCCGAGGTCAACGACAATCTGTTCGCCATCATTCATGGTCAACCGCAGGATCGTGTGATCCTTTACTTTCTCGGCGAGCCGATCCTGTCGGAACTGCTCGACCTTCTCAACAGTACCACGCACCCTGTCACGGGTTTTCTCGGCGTCCTTCGATGCCTGTTGCGCATTCATATCATGCGTGCGGGCCTCGGCGGCTCGTTCGCCGCGTTTTCGGGAGGAATCACTCTTCCTCTCGTTCTGGTTCTGAGCGGTCTGACTATCGGTGACCGGAGCCGTGTAGATGTAGTACGTCCAATCGGAGTGGTAGCCGCGGTCTTTGTCGTACTTCCCGTCCATGTAGCCTGCCAGATAGCCGGAGCTATACCGGTTCTCACCGGTATTGGCATTCTTGCCGTTCTCCTTGCTGTTCTGATTTCGCTGCTTCATGTCGTTGTAGGACTGGCCGTAATCATCGTACCCATCGTAATAGCCGTCGTAGTAGCCGTGGTTGTAGACCGAGCGGTCGGCGTCGTACCACCAATCGCTGTCGTATGACTCGTTATCATAAGTTGCGTAGTAATCGCCGTTGTAGTCGTAGTCATAGTCGGTCCAACCATAGTTGTAGTCATACTCGTAATCGGTGTCAGGCCCCGAGATGCCATCGAAGTCATCATCGAACCAGTCGGATGGATCGTACCATTCCTCTTCGTGGAAGCCCTCATCCGCTTCCCATTCCATACTTTCTTGCTGGTTCTGAGCGTGCGTCGTTTGCACGTATGAGGCCACACCCAGACTCATGCCGCAAATGGCAACAATGGCAAGTATCCTCGGTTTACGTTCTGTACTATTCTGATTCATACGCATCTGTGTGCCTCCTATGAGAGAAGATGAAGTTTGGGGACGACCCTCCTTAGCCGTCTTTCGTGTTTATCGCAGATGCAAAGGCGATAAACATCTCACTAGGGAGTATGGGACTTCGCGATTGCTACGCAGTGAATAGTGAGTAAAGTTTGATTCATAGTGCTGTTTTTGATAGCCCACATCGGGGGTGCATACACAGAACAAGCCGCATCACAGGGGTATGAATGCCTGCGATGCGGCTTACTGGTTGTCAATCGTATCAGACTCTATCGCTGTTGCTGCTGCGGATTCGAACCTGCAATCGGCGTTGGCTGCGCAGTGCTCTGGCTGTTCCACAGCATCCGGTCGTTGATGCGGATTCGGTTTGCGCCGAGAACCTCCCGCTGACCGAAGCGGCTCTCCTGACCCACCACGCTCAGGCGGTCGCCCTCGGCGATGAGATTCTGATCCGCCAGTGGCCCGAGATTGGCGACGAAGGCGTCGCCGTTGTCGAGTGTGATCTGCTGGAGGGTCTGGCCCTGGAGAGATTGATCGACCTGCTCGGAAGCAACGGGTTCAATGCGGGTCACTGTGCCGCGGTATCGGCGGTTTGCAGCGGCCGCGCTTTCCATGCTCTCTGAACGTAAATCGCTCGAACCGAACAGGCCCGCCCGGTCGCCCCGCACTCTGCGTTCGTCGCCCATCCGTTCTCGTCCTTGGCGTTCGGCGATATCAGGGTTTACTGGCTGGTCGTTCAGGTAATACGTCCAATCCGATTCGTAGCCACGGTGTTTGTCGTAGTACCCGTCGTAGTAGCCCTGGCTGTAGCCGTCGCCGTAACGGATTCGGTTTCCTTCTGCGCCGCTGGAGTTGTAGTGGTCGTAGCCGAACTCGTCGTCTTCGTACCCGTCGTAGTAGCCGTCGTAGTAGCCGTCACGCGACATGGTCTGGTCGGCGCTGTTCCACCATTTTCGGTCATAGGACTGGCCGGCGTATGTGACTTGGCCCTGCCCTTGTTGGGCGGCACGGCTTTGGTTCCGCTGTCCTCGAATATTGCGATCTTGTTGAGTGTTGTCGCTTTGGCGGTTGGCGTTCGGATCGCCGCGGTTCAGGTCTGGGTTCCGTGGCTCGTTGAGTGCCGTTCTGTCGCGGTTGCCGGGGGCGACGGTCTGCTGCTGGCGGTCCATTTCGCTTGGAACCTGCTGGCCGTTCTGCACGCCTCGGTACGAATCATTGTAGAACATGGATGGGTCGTACCACCCCTGATTGTTTGCTTGCTGCTGCTGGGGCTGCTGCCTTTGCTGGGCGTTTTGCGAACGGCGGTTCTCGGGCTGTTGCTGTGATTGCTGCTGGGGCTGAGTTCTTTGGGGCTGCTCGCTCCGCTCAGGCTGAATCTCCATGGCATAGACAGGAGTAATGACGGAGCAGAGTGCGGTGATGAAACGGACCATATCGGCTCTCCTTGGGACGCCAATCTCGTTGGCGCACACTACAGGTGTAATCGCAGATATGAGTCTGGGGTATGTTGTTCAGGTTTGAGTGAATCGGGCCTGAATCTTCGTTCATTTTCGTTGGTGTCCGCCGAGCTCATACAGCGGCGAATCACAAGCTCATTCGACGAGCCCGACCGGAACGCTGTTGTAGAAAGCGTCCAGGTCGGCTTTGAGCTGCGCCATGGAGGCCTTGTCGAGATACATCATGTGCCCGCCGATGTAGTAGTGGTTCTTCATGTTCTCATAGAGATCGTCGGCGAGTTGCATGTGATCGTGGGTGTAGTCCATGCCCAACGGCGGCGTGGCCAGGTCGTGGTAGCCGCTGCCAACAAAGACACGGATGTGCGGCTGCTCGTGCATGACCGAGCGCAGGCGCTCGGCGACGTTGACGTAGCGAGCTTCGCCGGCTCTGCCATAATCCCAGGGCCAGACGTTCGTGAGGATCTCGTAGCTGAGGTCGCTCTCGAAGCCGAGTTCCTCGCGGATGTAGGCGTTGAAGGACTCGGTGTAGTTCGAGCGGATGACGGCGTAGGACGGGTCGTAGTCGTAGGTGTCGCTCACACGGTCGCGGTCCTGTCCGGTGAATCGTGAGTCGAACCGCCCCACTGTCAGGCCCTTGTCGCGGAGGAGTTCCTTGCAGAAGCGCCCCTGATCGACGCGGAGGTTTGCGCGACGGATGAACTCGGGCTTGAGACCCGTGAAGTCGGCCATGCGGCGGACGATGTCGTCCTCCTGGGCCTGCGTGAGACGGGCGCCCTTGATGAGCGCGGAGGCGTAGTCACCGAGAGCGAACGCCTCGGCCTCCTTATAGAACTCCTCGATCGATTTGTTCTGGTGCTCGGGCGGGAGCATGTTGTGGTAGTGCGCGGTGGCGGCGTAGGACGGGAAGAAGCAGATGTAGGGGATGTCGTTGCCCTGCCCAAAGCGGAGCGTGCTGAACTCGATGATGCCCGAGATGAGGATGACGCCGTTGACGGAGATGCCGTGCTGGCCTTGGAGGTGGTCGGTCAGACCCGCGGCACGGGTGGTGCCGTAGGACTCGCCGGCGATGTAAAGCGGGCTGGACCAGCGGCCGTTGCGGGTGATGTATCGCTTGATGAAGTTGGCGACGGAGGCGATGTCGGACTCGAGGCCGTGGAATTCTTTGGCGCTCGTGTCGCCCTGCGCTCGGCTGAACCCGGTGGAAACGGGATCGATAAAGACAAAGTCGGACTTGTCGAGCAGTGAGTTGGGGTTGGCCTCGACGCGGTACGGCGGCGGGCCGGGGCGGCCTTCATCGTCGGCGTAGGCGACTTTCTTCGGGCCGAAGATGCCCAGGTGCAGCCAGACGGAGCTGGAGCCCGGCCCGCCGTTGAAGCTGAAGGTGATTGGGCGCTTGGTGGCATCGGGGTAGTTGGATTCGGGGACGTCCTCGCCGGCTTCCTTTTTGGCGTTGTATTCGTCGCCCGGCGAGAGCGTTCGGCGGTAGGAGATGTAGAACATTTTGGCGCTGGGCTTGGCCTCGGTGGCTTCGTCCTTGACGAGAACGATCGTGCCGGCGGTGGCTTCGTAGTGGATCGTCTCGCCGTTGATCTCGCAGGTGTGGTAGGTGGTCGAGGCGTCATCGGGGTAGGCGATGAATTCGGGCGCAGGCTTGACCTCGTCTTTCTTTTCGATCGACTTCTCAGCGGGCTGGGCCGAGAGATTCAGGGCGAGGGCGGCAAGAGCGAGTGCGGAAAGGACGCGTCGCGTCATGGTTTGGATCTCCTGGGAAAGCGGGCGGAAGACGCCTGCAAGTAGAGCGTACCAGAGTTGGCCGGTGGCGTCAGCCCCGCGGATTTGCCTGCTTTGCCTGATGGGCGCAGCGGATCATGGCCTCCAGGCTGAGCGTGACATCCTCGTCGGTGGTAGCCCAGTTTGAGATACTGATCCGCATGGCGTGCCGGCCCTGCCATGTGGTGCCGCCGGCCCAGCAGGTGCCTTCGTCCTGAATGAGCTTGATCGCTTTGCGAGTCACGTCATCGTCGCCGAACAGGACAAGAACCTGATTGAGAACGACGTCGTTGAGGATCTCGTAACCCGCATCGGTGAGGCCCTGAGCAAAGCGCTGGGCATGGCGGCAGCATCGGCTGATCATGTCCGAGACGCCCGAGCGTCCGAGCGAGCGCAATG
>CAXBOF010000148.1:0-5771 GCA_963977205.1 uncultured Phycisphaera sp.
TTTATCAGCGTGGCGGGCGTGGGGTATCAGCTCGCTGCGATGGTGGTGGGCGACGAACGCGGCTGGGTCACGCATGACCAGGCCGAGCAGCGCACGCTCCAGATCGTCAGAGCGCTCCACGCCAACCCCGACAATCGTCCGGGCGGGATCTTCTACCACTTCCTCGCGCCCGAAACCGCAGGCCCCAGCGGCGGGGCGTACGAGCAGGTCGCCAGCACCATCGACTCGGGCATTCTCTTTGCGGGTCTGCTGACCGTGAGTTCACACTTCGGTGGCGAGATCGGATCGCTTGCCGACGAGCTCGTGGCCGAGGCCAACTGGGCCGCATTCGTCGAGAAAGAACACGAGCGCGAGTTCGAGCAGGGATTCGTGAGCCTGGGCTGGGAGAAGCCCGAATCAAAGCCCGGAGACGAATCAAAGAACGAGAACGCATCCTTCGAGGATGGGCTGCTTTCGTATACGTGGGCCGATGCGGGCGATGAGCAGAAGCTGATTTACTTTCTGGCGCAGACGCCGCCCGAGACGAGCCACCGCCTGCCGCCCGAGACGTACTACAGAACCCGGCGCACGCTGGGCGATGTGCCGGGCGAGGGTGAGGTCGTGTGGTTCCCGTGGTCGGGGGCGCTCTTTACCGCGTTCTTTGCGCACTGCTGGATTGATTATGCCGCGATGGGCGAAGACGACCCGGCCGCGTTCGATGTCGAGCACCGCAGGCCGACCGACTGGTGGGAGAACAGCAGGCGTCTGGTGCAATTGCACCGCCAGCGGGCGACCGATCCCGAGAGGCCCCACAAGGGTTTCAACGAGCACGTCTGGGGCCTCTCGGCGTGCGACGGCGAGGGCGGCTACCTCGTTCCCGGGCATTTCCCAAAGCTCGCCAAGCAGCAGCTCGGCAGGCCCGAGTTCGATCACCTGACGATCGAGATGGAAGACGACTGGCGTGATGGCACGGTCGCGCCCTACACAGCGGGCAGCGCGATCATCTTCGAGCCCACGGCGGCCATCGATGCGCTGCGCCACTACCGCGAGCTTGCAAACGAGCAGGCCCCTTCGCTCTGGGAAGATCCAGCCTCGGGCGGGTTCGGCTTTGCGGACTCATTCCGCCCGAACGAGGATGGCTCGGTCGAGTGGGTCGCCCACGATCGCGTCGCCATCGACGCGGGGCCGATGCTGGTCTGCATCGAGAACGCCCGGACGGGCCTGATCTGGAAGACCTTCAGCAGGCACGCATTTGTTCGCAAGGCGTACGGCAACTTGGGCCTGACACTCTCCCGCAAGCCCTGAATGGGCAACGGTTTGGGTCTCGATGTCGGTGAAAAAATCGTGTGCAGGCGCATACAGGGTGTTGTGTAAGCGTGAAAAACACATTACGATGAAATCGTTTACATGGGATGGTGCCGTCGGCTTTGGCCCTTGTGGGGCCCGCCGAGGCAGGACACCTTGGCGCCTGTGAGACACGGAGAGAGAATCATGAAAGCATCAAGAATCGGAATGATCGCATCGATCGGGCTGATCTGTGCCGCCGGCGCAGCCGCCCAGCCCTACGACGGGCTCCAGGTGAACGCGCGTGTGTTCAACGACTTTCCGGGCAGCACGCTCAACATCGTCAATGCCTACCCCGCCTCGCTCAGTATCGAAGAAAGCAACTTCGGCTCAGGCAACTTCGCCAACCGCCACATGGCTTGGGCCTCCGAGGACGCCGGCGCGACCGCAAGCGATTTCGACTACGGCGACGGTTTCGACTTTGCAGTCACCATGAACCTCAACGCCAGCCCCGTCGACGGCCGCGAAGCGGGCATCATGACAGACCTCTTCGGCTTCGGGTTCTTCGGCGCACTGCCCAACGGCGAGATCGCAGCCTTCGGCTCGTTCCTCCCCTTCCACAGCTTCGGCAACGTCTACACCAACGGCACCGACGTCGACCTCCGCATGATCTACACCCCGGGCGCCGGCGAAGGCCTCCTGCCCGCTTCCACCATGGAGTACATCATCGACACAGGCTCGGGCCCCGTCAGCTCCGGCGCGATCGCATTCACCAACACCGAGGGCGGCATCCCCACCGGGTTCACCGCGCTCATCGGTGTCGGCATCCAGAGCCAGGGCGGCCCCGGCGGATCGTCCGACGTCCTGTTCAGCAATTTCAACTTCGTCCCGGCGCCCGGCACCGGCGTGATCGCCCTTGCCGGCATGCTCGCCTGCTCCCGTCGCCGCAGGGCCTAAAGGCTCTGATCACATTCGTTCCCCTGTTCAGAAAGACACACGACAGATGGCAGGAAGCCGAAACAATCCAATGCGAAACGACCACACCTACGGCCGGTTCATCGAGGACGGATTCGCTTACGAGATCACTGACTCCGGGACACCAAAGCCCTGGACGAACGTGGTCTGCAACGGGCGTTACGGCTTCGTCGTCAGTCAGAACGGGGGCGGGTTCAGCTGGCTGGATAACAGCCAGCTGAACGTTCTCACACGCTGGGAGATGGACCTCATCGAGGACCGCGCGGGCAAGCACCTCTACATCCACGACACCGAGTCGGGTGAGGTCTGGTCCGCCGCCCCGTCGCCCTGCCGCGTCGAGTACGACCACTACGCGTGCCGGCACGCGCCCGGCTCGACCACCTTCAACACGAAGTACGCGGGCATCCGCGCCGAGTGGACCATGACCGTCGCGCCCGATGCGCAGGTCGAGGTCTGGACGCTCAAGCTCCACAACGAGTCCGGGCGGCCGCGCTCGCTCCGCGTTGTCAGCTACATGGAGTGGTGCCTGGGCGTCGCGCCCGATTCCAAGCGCGAGTTCCATCGCCTCTTCATCGGGACCGAGTACGACACGTCAAACGCCCGCATGTCCGCGCGCAAGGTCATGTGGGACGTCCCGAGCAAGGACGAGAAGGACCACTGGAACCAGGGCTGGCCCTTCGTCGCGGCGCACCAGTGCATCGTCGAGGGCGAGCACGAGACGTTCGCGGTGGGGGACAAGGCCGTCTTCATCGGTCGCGGAACACGCGAGAAACCCGCTGCACTGCTCGAAGGCTCAGGTATCCGTGAGCCGAGCTTCGGTCGCTTCTCCGATGCATGCGCCGCACTTGGCGCGGACATCAAGCTCAAGGCCGACGAATCACGCCGGCTCGCCTACCTCATCGGTGTCAGCGAGACCGCCGAGCAGCTCGACGAGGAGATGACGCGCTACGCCAAGATCGACGAGGCCTTCCGCGTCGCGCCCGTCGCCGAGCAGAGCTGGAAAGACCGCCTCGCCGGCGCGCACGTCAAGACCGACAAGACCGACTTCAACGATCTCAACAACTACTGGCTGCCCTACCAGGCCATCAGCGCCAGGCTCTGGGGGCGCACGGGCTACTACCAGCAGTCCGGCGCGTTCGGGTTCCGCGATCAGCTCCAGGATTCACAGGTCTGGATGCCCCTCGACCCCGCCGAGATGCGCAAGCAGCTCATGATCCACGCGCACCAGCAGTTCAACGACGGCAGCGTCCATCACTGGTGGCACCCAAACTCCATCATCGTCAACCACACCACCTGCAGCGACGACTACCTCTGGCTGCCCTTCGGCATCAGCCAGTACATCAAAGAGACCGGCGACCTCTCCATCTTGGGCGAGGTCACTCCCTACGTCGACGGTGGCGAGGACACCATCCTCACGCACTGCAAGAAGTCGCTCGACCGCGCGTTCCGTCGAACGAGTGAACGCGGGCTGCCCCACATCGGCGCGTGCGACTGGAACGACGGGCTCTCGGCCTGCGGCATCGAGGGCAAGGGCGAATCCGTCTGGCTCGCCTTCTTCCTCGCCTTCACGCTCCGCGACTTCGCCGAGGTGCTGAAGCTCATCGATGACGCCCCAACTGCCAAGCTCATGCTCGACAAGCGCGAGGCGTACATCGCCTCAGCCAACGAGCACGCGTGGGACGGCCAGTGGTACCGCCGCGCCACGATGGACAGCGGCAAGTGGCTCGGCACGAAAGACAACGACGCGGGCCGCATCTACCTGAACGCGCAGACGTGGGCGATCCTCGCCGACGCTGGCCCGAAAGACCGACTCGACGCCGCGTGGAACTCCGTCAAGGAGCACCTCGTCCGCGAGATGGGCCCGCTGCTTCTGGCACCGGCCTACAGCGTGCCCGAGACGGACGTGGGCTACATCACCCGCTACACGCCCGGCTCGCGCGAGAACGGCGGCGTCTACATGCACGCCGCCACATGGGCGCTCGCCGCGGCCTGCAAGGTCGGCGACACCCAGGCCGCCACCACGATCTGGAACGCCATCAGCCCCGCGCGTGAAGACCGCGACCAAACTCACTACCGCGCCGAGCCCTACGTCACCCCCGGCAACGTCGACGGCCCGGACTCGGCAACGCCCGGAGCCGCGGGATGGACCTGGTACACCGGCTCGGCCGCGTGGCTCACCAACATCTCGCTCACGCGCGTGCTGGGCATCCGGCCCGAATTCGGCGCCCTGCGCATCGATCCCTGCCCGATCTCGGGGCTTGGGCGCATCACCGCGCAAAGACGCTGGCGGGGCTGCACGATCGTCGTCCACGCCGACACCAACGAACACACCCCCGGCGCCGCGTGTAGTATCACCGTGGCCGGGAAAGAAACCGAGGGCGGCCTGATCACACCCGACATGCTGCCCAAGGACGACTCGCCGCTGGAGGTGCAGGTGCGATGGACTCCGTTGCCCGCCAGCGATCTCGAACACCGGCCCACGCGGCCCGTAGGAGCCCCACGATGATTCAAAGACGAAGCCGTGGCCTCTGTCGTTCAGGCTTTACGTTGATCGAACTCCTTGTGGTGATCGCGATCATCGCGCTGTTGATCGGGATTTTGTTGCCGTCACTGGCCAAAGCAAGAGATGCGGCTCGAAATGTAATCTGTCAGAACAACCTGCGCCAGATCGGTCTCGGCATAGCGATGTATCTCGATGACCAGAAAGATCCGCGGATGATCGACGTGTATCCGCGTAACCGCAATGCACGTGATCGCTGGAATGCGATGATCGTGCTCCGTCCGTATCTTGAAGGTTCTGTTGAAGAGGGCGGCGTCTTCGACTGCCCGTCGGCTATCGGGGCGAGTAGTGTGCGCGATCCCGAAACCCGTCAGGGCATGCAAAGCGGCGGCATCTTCCACGTATACGACATCGATAAGTATGATCCATATTCGATTCCGCCTTCGCAAGACTCGGCTGAGCCGGAAGAGGAATTTACTGAGTATTGGTTTAACGATTCGTACCCAAGTACATATCAGAACTATCCATCAAAGTCACTCGGTGTTTCCGGGCAGTTGCTGCGGGCATTGCCGAATCTCGACGAGGTTGTGATGGCTGCTGATGCGGTAGACTGGATACCTCGGCACGAAGGCAAGAACCATTTTCTCTTCGGTGATCAACGGATAGAGTCAATCCCAGTTGTTGAGTACACCGAGCTTGGTGACCGATACGGATCTACAGTGCAGTTCTACAACTGGGGTCATTTCTACTTTGATAAGTTTGGTCCGGCGGCTGATTAATTGAGGAGTAGGCTTCATGGCAGACGGAAATCAGAGCACGATCTCAAAAGTATTGCTCGTTGTTGCGGCGCTCTTGGGTGTGTTCTTGATATTTCGTGCAGTGACCGGGAATACAGATCCATACTCGCGTGATCGACTCTCTCAAGACATCAAGATTCGGTGCGAGGAAACAGGCACAGAATGGACGCTGAATCGGGGCTGGATGGAGCGTCAGCTCCGCACGCGAGCGATGGCTCCCGGCAGTCTGATCGATC
>CAXBOF010000149.1:0-5729 GCA_963977205.1 uncultured Phycisphaera sp.
ATCTCTTCGAGGCTGGTAGCACCGAAGTTCTTAACGCCCATGAGCTCGGCCTCGGTTCGGCTGGCGAGGTCGCCGAGCGTTTCGATGTTGAGCATCTGCAGCGCCTTGCGGGCGCGGACGGAGAGTTGCAGGTCGGTGACGCCCTTGGCCAGTGCGCCCTCGCGGCCGGTGCCCTTGAGCTTGTCCATGAGCGCCTTGCGGGCGGCCCGGTGGGCATCCTCGAGGCCCTGACCCAGCTTGAGGCCCTTGACCGCCAGCATACCCTTGATCTCGATGAGGCTCGACTCGCCGAAGTTCTTGGAGTTCATCAGCTCGGCCTCGGTGATGCGGAGCAGGTCGCCGAGGGTGCGGATGTTCATCTTCTTGAGACAGGTGCGCGTGCGGACCGAGAGCTCGAAGTCCGTCACGGGCGTATCCAGCAGCGCGTTGCGCTTGAGCACGTCGCGGGTCTGCTCTTCCTCGACGAACATTTCGCGGCTGGCTTGGACGTCCTTCATGTAGAGCTTGGCGCGCGGGTGGTTGGGGCTCGTGTCGAGCACCTGACGCAGGCTGCGCTCGGCGCGGACGTAGTCGCCGCGATCCTCGTACAGCACGGCAAGATTGATCAGCGCGTTGATCGGAGCGGGCTGCGACTCGCAGACCCGCTCGTACATGTCGATGGCTTCTTCTTCTTCGCCGACGAGGTCGAGCGCGTACGCCAGACGGAACGCCAGGTCCTGATCGGTCGGGTCGGCGGAGACGGCTTTCTTGAGTTCAACGATGACCTGCTCGCGGTCGCCGTCGGCCTCTGCCTTGTCCGCGTCGCGAGCGTGGGATGCAGCTAGCTCGGCGTCACGCTTCGCCTCGTCTGCGCCAATAACGATGTCCAGGGGGTCGCCGGGCATGGATGCTCCTCGGTGGGTGCGCTGTCACAGCACGTCGGCCTCGTGCTGACGCACAGGCCGGGTCGAGGGAGATCCTAGGTCGCCCCAGTGCCTTAAGGCGACCCCGGACTCACACCAGCCATCGCATCGGGAGAGACCGTGAGGTCTTCTCCCGGAAGGGTTTGCGTCAAACTCGGCTCACCCTCGTGGTGGATGACCGTCATCGTGCGCCACTTGCCGCCCATAAACCGAACAAACAGGGCGATCCCGAGGCAGATGATGTAGCCGGCCGCGCCGATCCACGGGCCGATCGACCCGAGATCCGGGAAGAAATGGATCATCGAGTGCCCGCCGATGACGAGGACGGTCCAGCTGATGGTGACCGAGGCCACGCCGGGCCAGACCGTGTCGCCCGCGCCGCGGAGCGCCCCGGTCATCGCCATGCCGAGCGCATCGAAGACCTGAAAGACCGAGGCGATGATCATGACGTAGCCGCCGATCTCGATCATGCGTGCTGCGAGGGCGGGGTCGGTGCCCTTGTCGATGAACAGCCCCACCGCTTCCTCGCGGAAGATAACCATCAGCAGGCCGCAGGTGCCCATGTAGACCACGGTGACAGCCAGCCCGAGCCAGGTGCGTTTGGCGGCAAGGTCCGGCCGCCCCATGCCCATGCATCGCCCGATGATCGCAGTCAGCGCTATCGACATGCCCACGGCGGGCATGAACGCGATGTGCATGTAGCGCAGCGCGATCCAGCCGACGGTGTTGTGCATCTCTGCCGACTCGCCCGCGGCCTTGCCGGCCGAGGGAAGCAGGAACGTCATGAGGTAGCCCCAGCAGATCATCTCGTTGACGATCATCGCGCCGGCCGGCCAGCCAAGACGGAAGATGTCCTTGAGGGGCTTGAGCCTGGGTCTCCATGTGGCCCGCGTGCCAAACGTCCTGGCATAGCGCGGGCAGAGAAAAACGCCGAGTAAAACGGCTAATTCGCAGGCCGAGCCGATGACCGTGCCGTAGGCCGCACCGTTGACACCCAGGGCCGGTGCGCCCAGGTTGCCGTAGATCAGCACCCAGTTCGAGACAACGTTGGCAACGACAGCGACCAGCGCTGCGATGAGCGGGATAGCCGCCTTGTGCAGCCCGAAGAAGAACTGCCCGACGCCCCGGCCGACCATAACGAAGATGGCGCCGAAGAGACAGATCTGCGCATAACTGGATTCGAGTGCGAGGAGTTTGCCCGTGTGCCCGAGGCCGTGCTCAAAGAGCAAGGGCAGCAGGAGCGCGTATGGCAGCAAGAGCACCCAGAAGCCCGCAGAGAACCAGATGCCCGCCCAGGCGTAGGCGGCGCCCTGTCTGGGCTGGCCGCGCCCGAGGTACTGCGCAACATAAGTGTTGACGACACCGACGAGGCCGACGGCAAAGCAGATGGCGACCCACATCCACATCCCGCCGTTGCCCTGCGCCGAGACGTACACGGGGTCGGGCGGCTGGATGCGTGACACCATGAGCCCGTCGGCGAACTGCATCACGGTGTAGGTCGCCATCGTGGCGATCGTGGGCGCAGCGACACCGATCATCTCGACGAGAGGATGGCGGTCGGTGGTCGGGCTGGAGAGGCTTGGCTGATCCATGGAACACGGGTTGTAGGCAGAATTCTTGGGACTTGTCAGGTCGGCGTGGGATCAATTCGCAGGTGACGCGACAAGCTTCACCGCAAGATCGATCGCCGAGGTCATCGAGCCCGCGTCGGCCTTGTCTTTACCGGCGATATCGAACGCGGTGCCATGATCCGGGCTGGTCCGCCAGATCGGGAGCCCGCAAGTGACATTCACCGCCGAGTCCCACGCCAAGAGCTTGATCGGGATCAGGCCCTGATCGTGGTACATCGCAACGACGAGGTCGAACTTGCCCGCGATGGCCTGGTTGAACACCGTGTCGGCTGGGAAGGGCCCGCGGGCATCGATGCCGTTGCGCTTGGCGTGCTCGATGGCCGGCTCGATCAGGCGCGATTCCTCGTCGCCCATCATGCCGTTCTCCCCCGCGTGCGGGTTGAGCCCGCACACCGCGATGCGGGGCTCATCGATGCCCATCTGCTTGCAGGCATCGTTGCCCAGGTCGATCGCGTCGAAGACCTTGCCGATGGTCAGGGCGTTTCGGATATCCAGCAGTGGGATGTGCACGGTCGCCAGGATGACGCGGAGGCGGTCGCTCTCAAAGAACATGCCCACGCGCTTGGCCCTGAAGAGCTCGCCGAGCAGCTCGGTGTGCCCGGGGTGGCGCGTTTTGCCGGCCAGCTTCCACGCTTCCTTGCTGATCGGCGCTGTGACGAGCGCGTGGGCCTGTCCGGCGATGCACATCTTGACCGCATCGGTGACGTAGACATGGCTGAGCAGGCCGTTGTCCCGGCTCGGCTTGTGCACAAAGTCCTGCCCGCCGTGATCGATCACGACGACGTCGTGCGATTCGGAGGCGCTGATCGTCGAACCCAGCGGGATCTGCCACCAGAAGGGCGAGATGTCCGCCTGGCTGGCCGCGTCCTGCATGGCGCTGGCCGACCCGTGGATGATGTACCGCGCCCAGCCGCGACGCGCACGATCCGAGAGCGCCTTGACGAGGGCCTCCGGCCCGATGCCACCCGGGTCGCCCATGCTGATGGCGATCACTCTCTTTGGCGGCTTGGGCGCGAGCTCAGGCACGGAAGATCGATCCGAACTTCTTGCCCATCAGTACCGACGCCCCGACGAGTGTGGTCGCAAGCAGAGCCATGCCCCAGACGCCCATCGCGCTTGCGACGAACGCGCCGTCGCCCAATCGGTTCCAGAGCTCGTAGATGGCTTTGGTGATCGGGTAGTGCTTGGACTGCTGCGCCAGAATCAGGGAGTCCGAGACTTCCAGCATCGAGAAGCTGAAGACGAGCAGGCCGCCTGCGATGACGTTGCCGATGACCAAGGGCAAGACAACCTTGCGGAACGCCTCGACGCGACCTGCGCCCAGGTTCACCGCGGCCTCTTCGAGCTCGCCCGAGGTCTGTTCGAGACCGGCAACGGTGGCGCGGACCATGTAGGGCAGGCGTCTGATGCCGTAGGCGATCGCGAGGATCAGGAACGGGTTTGGGTTCTCGCCCACGACCTGGAAGTAGCGCGCCAGACCGCCCAGGCCGATCTCCGTGAGCCAGTTGGCAAACGCGGGCACGGGGCCGGCCAGGGTCATAGCGAAGTACCCGAACGCCATGACGAGCCCGGGTACGGCCAAGGGCAGCATGCACATCGCGTCGAGCAGGCCGCGGCCTTTGACGGTTGTGCGCACGATGATGTACGCCGCCACAAGGCCCATGCACACGCTGGCGACGACGGCCATGAGGCTCAGGATCAAGCTATTGCGCACGCTCGTGGAACTCACGGGATCCGAGAGCGCGGTCATGTAGTGCTCGGCCGTGTACGCCTCGGGCAAGACCGTGCCGTACCAGCCCCAGGTCGGGGCGATGCTTGTCAAAACCACGCCAACATGCGGCAGGATCGCGGCGAAGGTCACACCCGCAAAGAGCAGCGTGGCGATGATGCTCCCCCACCACGGCAAGCGAACCTCGGCAGACGCACGCGAGGCCTTGGAGTACATCGCGTACCCCTTGCGCCCGAAGATGAGCTTGCCCACGACGTAGAACAGGATCGCGGCCGCAAGCAGGACGACGGTCAGGGCATAGGGCTCGTGCGAGGACTGGATCTCTTTGAGCCCGTGGAAGATCTGCACGGGCGTGACGCGGGCGTACTCGAACATGAGCGGCGTGCCCAGCTCGGTGAAAGACCAGATGAAGACGATCGTCGCGCCTGCAAACAGGCCCGGGCGGATCAGGGGCAGGATGATCTTGAAGAACCGGCGCACGGGCCCGGCCCCAAGATTCTCGGCGGCCTCGTCGAGCGCGGGGTCCAGGTTGGCAAGGGCCGCGGTCGCGTTGAGGTAAATGATCGGATAGAGGTGCAGCGCCTCGACCAAGATCACACCCCAGACGCGAGCCTTGCCGAGCACATCGAAATCGGTGTCGAAGACCGCGTTGAACATGCCCTCGCGCCCGAGAACCGCCCGCATGCCGATCGCGCCGACGAAGGGCGGCAATATCAACGGCACCAGAATCACAGCGTTCCAAACGCCCTTGAACGGGAACTTGTACCGGGCGCTGATGATCGCCAGAGGCAGAGCGATCAGCACGCACAGCACCGTCGTCATGCACGCGATGAAGAAAGCGTTGATGAGGCCCTCGCGGTAGAGCGAGTTCTGGAAGACCATCGCGACGTGTTCGGTGGTGAACCGGGTGGTTTCCTGGCCGTCGATCGTGACGGTCTCGGTGATGCCACCCTTGACGGTCAGGTAGATCGGCAGCAGCAGAAAGACGCCAAGCACCAGAAGGCAGGCCATGAGCAAGCCGTACTGCGTCAAGATGCGTCTGAGTTTGGGGGACATGGGCGAGAGTTTAGCTCCGCTACTCAGAGTCCGAGCGATGTGGGCGGGGTGAGCTGGACAGGGCCGAGCGTCTGGAGTGTGACGCCCTTGAGTGAGCAGGTGGAGAGGTAGGCGTTGAGCTCATCGAGGGTGACGCTCTCGAGGGCGCTGAGGATCTCATCGAGCGTGCGCACGCGGCCCAGACGCTTCATATCGCCCCGATGAGGACTCGCCGTGGAAGACGACGTTCGACTTCATGCCGATGCGGGCGCGGGCGAATTCCTCGGGGGTAATGCGACCCTCGGGTGTGAAGAGTTTCTGAAGCTCGTCGACAAGGACATCCAGCGACTGCTGTGCCCGGTCCGGGGCGGTGCCGACGTACGCGGAGAGGACGCCGAAGCGGTCATCGCCTCGGAACCCGGCGCTGACGGC
>CAXBOF010000150.1:0-5706 GCA_963977205.1 uncultured Phycisphaera sp.
CATCGTGCCGGTGCGGGCGCTGCACCGCTCGATGATCACCCGGATTCCATGCCCTATTCGAGGGGATGCCGAGCCGCCAGCAATCGAGATTGTTTTGGATCGGATCGAGCAGGATCTCAAGAACGACTGAGCGCAATCGCCCCGAATCCGGCAGGCTGACTTTCTGCGATCTGGATATCTGATAGACTCCGAACATGGGTCAGAGTCGGCACCACTACGAGCAGGCGCTCGAGGCGCACCTGAGGGCGCGGCGGATCCCGTATATCTCGGTCAACGAGGCCCGGCGGACGCTTTTGCCGGCCGATGCGGATCTCTCGATCGCGGACCCGGCCAGCGAGTCTGGGCGGCGGGTGGCGCTCAAATCGTTCGATTTCGTGATCTACGGCGAGCCGACGAATCTCCTGGTGGATGTTAAGGGGCGGAAGGTCAAGGCCGGCTCGCCCGGGAGGCTCGAATCGTGGGTCACCGAGGACGATGTGGAGGCCCTGACGCGCTGGGAGCAGCTCTTTGGCGAGGGGTTCCGGGCGGCCTTCGTGTTCATCTACTGGTGCGAGGACCAGCCCGCCGACGCCCTGTTTCAGGAGATCTTCGAGCACCGCGGCCGCTGGTACGCTGTGCGTTCGGTTCTGCTCGAGCCCTACAAGAAGGAAATGGTCCCCCGGAGCAAGCGCTGGCAGACGGTCAACGTGCCCTCGGCGGCGTATGAGCGGATCAGTTCGCCCCTGTCGGCGAGCCCGTGCGAGGAGTTTGCGGGCTCGCTTACCGACGAGCTTGCGGGAACGCGCTTTGCCCCGACCCTGGCTGCCCGGTAGCATCGAGGCATGAAGATGGGCACACGCAGAGGCAATTCGTTGGGTCGGCTCGTGGCGCCCGTGGTGATCGGGGCGGTTCTGGTGGTGTCATTCACCGGCTCGGCGGCAGCGCAGCCGGCGACGCAGAACCAGGCCCCGGCGATCCTCCGCCCGCCGAGCTCGGGCGGCAAGACGGATGCGCCCCCGAAGTACCGGATGTATTTGACGGTGATCGTGATCGGCGGGCTGATGCTCGGCGCTAACGCGATCCCGTCCAAGCGTGGGCACCAGGACTGAGTGGTCCGCACTAGCGCGGCCTATGCCGCGGGAGTCAATGACATGGATACACCGCACACCAAGCGGGCTCGGTCGGTGGCCGGGCCCTTGATCGCGCTCAACGCGGGTCTCATCGTCGTGCTCGGGATCGTCTCGATCGCGCAGGCCCAGCCGGGAGCCCGCGCCCGCGGCAACTACGCAATGGTCGGGGGCGAGTACATGGGTGGCGGCGGCGCCAATGCCGTCTACATCCTCGACGCTGCCAATCAAGAACTCATCGCTGTGAAGTGGGACGAGAGCCGCAAGGTGCTCGATGGGATCGGCTACCGCGACCTGAACAAGGACGCCCAGCAGAGGAGCGGGCGATGAAGCGCGAGAGCGGACTCAACATGAACGTGCTCTGGGTGACGGCCATCGCGCTGACCGCCCTTGTCGCCCTCCAGCTCGGTCGCGGCGGCAGCGCCCCCTTCGAGCAGCAGGCGCTGGCCGAGATGGTCACGAGCGTGGGCGACTACAGCATCATGACCACCGACGGCGGGAACGAGGAATTGCTCTTCGTGCTGGACAACCGCAACGAGCAGCTGATGGTCTACAAGGTGGATCAGCAAAAATCGATGGTGCTTCGGGCTCGCGAGGAGCTCGCCGGCGTATTCGCCTCGGCCCGCAGCAAGCTGGGCGGCCGATAAGGCCTACAACCACAGATGCCAATCGTCCCACTGCCGCAATTCGAAGAGGACCTCGCCCAGTACCTGAGCGAGAAAGAGGACCGCGAGACGTACGAGCGTCTGAGTGCGCCCTCGACGATGGTCGTGCGCTTTGGCGCGATGCTCATGGTCGGCGAGTTCCCGTACGACGGGGACGCCAAGCCCGGCTGCGGGTCCAAGATCGTGGTCCGCACGCACCGGGGCACAGAGATGGGCGAGATGCTCACCTCCACCTGCGAGAACGCGGGGTGCGCCAAGAGCGTGACGCGCAAGGAGATGCTCGAGTACATCGAGAACTCGGGCGGGCAGGACTACCCGTTCCTGGATTCGAGGCACAACAAATACGGCGTCAAGGGGCGGGCGCTACGGATCGCAACGGCCGAGGACATGGCGATCCAGAGCCGACTGACCGAGCAGAACGTCTTGATCCGCAAGCGCGCGCAGGAGCTCTCAAACGCGACTGGCGTGAACGTCAAGATCGTCGACGCCGAGCAGATCCTGGGCGGCGAGATGCTAACGGTGTTCTTCCTGTCGGAAGAACGGATCGAGTTTGGGCCACTGCTTGCGGCTCTCAAGCACGAGTACCCGGACACAAAGGTTGAGTTGCGGCAGATCGGCGCGCGGGACGAGGCGAGGCTGACGGCCGACTACGAGCGGTGCGGGCAGTACTGCTGCTGCAAGAACTTCCTCAAGGTGCTCAAGCCCGTGAGCATGCGCAGCGCCAAGACGCAGAAGGCCACGCTCGACCCGCTCAAGATCTCGGGGCGTTGCGGGCGGCTGATGTGCTGTTTGCGGTACGAGGACAAGACGTACTCGGAACTCAAGAAGAACCTGCCCAACCGCAAGACACGCGTGGGCACGCCCCACGGCGACGGGATCGTGATCGACTCGCAGATCCTGACGCAGCTCGTGCTCGTGAGGCTCGACGACACGCGCAACGTCGCTGTGCCGGTGGAAGAGCTGACCAAGCCGGGCGAGCAGCCAAAGCCTGCTGAGAAGCCCGAACGCGAATCACGATCGCGCTCCGCCACGCCGCGGCGTGAACGGGGTGAGCGGGCCGGAACCGCCGGTGCCGCCGAGGGCAAAGTCGCTGACGGCGCTCCGGACGAGAGCTCGCCCAGCGGCACGGCCGATGCGCCGAGCAAATCTAAGCGCAAACGCCGCCGGAAGAAGAAGACCGGCACGGGCGAGGGCGAGTCGGCAGCGACGCCGGGTTCATCCGAATCCCAGACCGCTTCACCAGATACAACCGACGAGTCCGATGCGTCCAAGCCCACGATCGGTCGGCGCAGACGCCGGCGCGGCGGGGGTGGCGGGAACGGCGGCTCGGGTCAAAGCGGACCGTCCCAGACAGGATCTTCCCCAACCGGGACGACACCGGATGAGCCGAAACGCCACACGTCCGAATCGCAGGACGGGCCGGCCTCTGAGGGCGGGGCGACGGGCGAGAAGAAGCGTCGCAGGCGCCGCCGAAGGGGCAAGGGCGGGTCCGGTGGATCTGGTGGCGCGTCCCAGGGCGGAACCGATGGCGGTTCTGGTGACGGCTCGGGCTCCAGCGGCGGCGGCGAATAACCGATCCTGACCTGTATCCCCGCATGAAAGCCAACACCAAGCCCATCCAGAGCCAGCCGGTGGGCGTGATCCGCCCGACGGTGCCGGACACGCTGATCTCGGTCGTGATCGCGTTTGCAATGGCGCTGATCGCGCGGGCGTATGTGCTCGAGCCGTTCGTGATCCCGACTGGCTCGATGGCGCCGACACTGCTGGGCGAGCACTACCGCGTTTTCTCGCCGCACTCCGGCTCGACGTGGGCGGTGGACGGGCAGCTCGGCGAGAGCGGGCCCGGGGCGCTCGTGCGTGACCCGCACACGACGGAAGAGATGCAGGCCGCGGGTATCAGACGGCGCAGCGGCGACCGGATTCTGGTGCTCAAACGCACGCCGCTCTCGCCCGCGATCAGGCGGTACGAGGTCGCGGTGTTCCGCAACCCGTCGGACCCGAACGAGAATCTCATCAAGCGGATCATCGGCTTGCCGGGCGAGCAGGTCGCGCTGGTTGATGGCGATGTCTTTATCCGCCAGGAGCCGAGCGCTGCCAGTGCGGATTGGGAGGATGCTCGCTGGCAGATCGCGCGCAAGCCCGAGCGCGAGCAGCGCACCGTGTGGCTGCCCGTCTTTGACACGGCCCACATCCCGCGCGAGGGGCCCGGACCCAACACCTGGCCCTTCAAGGCAAGCGACGACTGGACGCTCACCGGCACGGATATCGTCAAGCGTGACGAGGGCGCGGCCGAGCTTGCGTGGGACGTCGCGGCTTGGGACATCCGCGATCGCCTGGCGTACAACGATCTGGACATGTACCGCGATCCGCGGTTCGGGCCTGGGCGAGCCAAGGCGTGGTTGCCGCCGAATTACCCGGTGTCGGATATCGCGATCACAACGGGCTACGAGCCGGCGACGACCGAGGACGTGCTGGCGCTGGAGATCCGGACGCGGCAGACACGGTTTGTGGCGCGGGTCTTTGCGGACAAGGCGGAGCTGTGGATGGAGCCGGAAACGCCCGAGGGCGCGGCCCCGCAGCTCTTGACGCAAACAGACTTTCTGCTGCCGCTGAACGTCGGCGAGGCGTCGCTCGTGGAGTTCTGGCACGCGGATCAGTCGCTCTGGCTGTTCGTTGATGATCGGCTTGTCTGCCGGGCCAATTACGACTGGACGATCAGGCAAAGGCTGGAGCGTTCGATCAGCGGGACGCGGTACGAATCGCTCATGCCGTTGTCGCGCGGGCTGAATCTGTTGTCTTCGACGGAGCAGTACACCAAGCCGGAGATCCGCATCACGCACGCGGGCGGCAAGGCCAAGCTGCACCGGCTGCGCGTGTCGCGGGATCTGTACTACCACCCGTACCAGACGAGCCTGAGCATGCGCGCGGGTGAGCCGCCTTATGGCACGCACCCGACATCAACACTTACGCTCGGGCCGGGGCAGTACTTTGCGCTGGGTGACAACAGCCCGCGGAGCGCCGACAGCCGGGTGTGGGGCCAGCCGCACCCGCTGGTGTCGCAGAACTTCCCGATCACGGCGGGCCCGGGCGTGGTGCCTGAGGAATTGATCATCGGGCGTGCGTTTGTGGTGTACTTCCCGAGCATCGTGCGCGATGGCACGATCCCGGTGCCGGACCTCGGGCGGATTCGGGCGATTCACTGAATCAGCGGAAAGACTCGGAGGCTGGAAGCCTCCGCCACGGGTTATTCTGTTTCTTCGCTCTTGGCTTCTTCGATCTCGCGGCGGTCGCCGAAGTAGAGATCGTCCCAGTGCACACTCGCGTATGCGGGCGGCTCAAGGTTGGCGCGGCGGCCGTCGTAGCGGACTTCGTACAGCACGCGGACGTACTCGAAATCGCTCGGGTCGACGCCCCAGTGCTTGATGAAGTCCTCGCGCGGGTTGAGGTCAAAGCGTTTCCATTCGCCCTCGATGGGGTTGCCGTCTTCGCCGTGAAGGTCGATCTGCTCGCCACGCGGGAAGAGGAATTTACGGTTGGCGATGGCAAAGGGCGGCTGGTCGATGCCGGCGAAGGTGTAGGCGATCTGGTAGTTCTTGGCGGCGACTCTTGCGGGCTTGTTGTCGGTGACGTTCCAGACGATCACGACGATCTGAACGTACTGTCGCATCGTGCCACGCTTCCAGTCGTCGACGCGGACCGCGCCCGAGAGCTCGGTGGGCATAGTGTCGGTGATGACGTTCTGCGTCGCGCCGACGATGAGCGTTGCGCCGTCGTAGTTCTCGGAGTCGAGCGTCAGACGCGCGGACTTCTCGCCCTCGGCGGCCTCATCATCGGCAACCTCAAAGTGCCGCCAGTAGGGCTTGTCCGGGCCGGCAAAGCTCCACCAATCTCCGATCACGTGCGGATTGACGGGCTGCGCTTGCGGGGCGACGGGC
>CAXBOF010000151.1:0-5684 GCA_963977205.1 uncultured Phycisphaera sp.
CGGGCGGTGGTCGGCGGCTACTCTCTCACCGCGCGGTCTCGGGGCGCTCGGGGCGCGAGGGGTCTTCCGAGGCCATCGGCAGCATGCCAAGGACCGTTGTCCGGGGGATCATCGCGACATCGGCCGGGCCCTTGATGCGTTGGTCGAGCACTTCACGCAGCACGATCAGGCCTGCGACGAGACTGACGAACAGCACGAAGCCGGCGGGGACGATGATCTTGATATCGGGGAACGCGGGCTTGTCGGGCACCTTGGCGTGCTGGAAGACCTGAATCCGGTTGGAACTTTCTCGGCGGGCGATGTCGATGAGGTTGTCGAGCGCAGCCTGTGTGTCGGCCTTGCGCTCAGCCAGATCTTCAAGGCGACGATCGAGCACCTTGAGTTCCTGCTGGAGCGTGGCGAGCTCGTTGAGGCGGACTTTGTCCTCGTCGATCGTCTTGAGCAATTCGGCTTCCTGAGCGCGAAGCTGCATCAGACCCTGGCGGATCTGATCGACCAGAGCGCTGAAATTCGACTGCATGATCGAGGTGCGCAAGACATCGAGCTCTTCCTGTGTGCCGTCGATCTGAGTCCGGAGATTGATCCGGCTCGGGTGATTGAGCCCGAGGCCCGCTTTCTCGAGTGCACGATCGGCGGCCAGGAGCTGCTGGAGGCCCGATTTGGTCTGGCGGACGAGGGGATCCTCTTCGGCGGCCTGGCGGATCTGCTCGGGGAACACCACGCCGCCGGGCGAAGACATGACACGCTGCATTTCCAGCTGCTGGCTCTGAAGCGCGGTGATGTTATCTTGGATGAGACCTTTGGTCTCGACCTTGGCCGACATCGAGGCGTACGCCTCGCTCTTGCTGGATTCGATCGATTCGATCTGGTTCTCGTTGATGATGCGGTCGCGGGAACGCTCGGTTTGTTCGATTTCTCTGTCGTACTCACCCACCCGCTGGCTCAGCGACTCACGCTGCTGCCTGGTGAGTTCGCTCGTGGAGGTGTTCAGCTCGTTCATGAACGATTCGGTGATCTGCCTGGCGATGAAAGCCGCGTCCTTGGCTTTCTTGTAGTGCATCGTCATGATGATGAATTCGGATTTGGGTACGGGCCTGGCGCTGACGTCTTCCTGCAGTTCGCGGATGGCATCGGCGCGGGAGATTGCGCCCGAGCTGTCCATGAACGGCGCAACCCAGCTTGCCGCCTCGGTCCTGAAATTCGGGGCCAGGAGTGCGCGGTCGAGGACCTTGTCCGAGACCATGGTCTGAGCCTGGGTGGACATGAAGCGTTCGAGCTGTTCACGGCTGACGCGCTCGTCGGAGGCCAGTTCGAGGGCGTTGGTCTGCTGGGGGAGAACCTTGAAGTAGACCTGCGCGTCGTAGCGAGGGAAGAACTTGGCCAGCACGAGGTGCGCCCCGACGCCCACGGCCACGCCGATCACGCCGGCGATCATGAGCACCCAGAAGTACTTCTTGAAGAGCTTGATCGGGTCGATGCTCGGCCCGCCGCCGCCGTTGCCGCCCGTACTTGGCGCATGGGATCTGGCTGCCATCGGGACCGCGGGTCGTTGTGTAGATGCTGCTGTGCTCATGGTTGCTTTCTCGGGAACGAATCGACCCACTCGAACTGACTGACTTCTCTCTTACTGATTCCGCAGCTGCGCCTGGACCTGTTCCAGTCCGCTGCGAACCTCATCGCTGAATGACTCCGGGTTTCCGGAGATGATTGTTTGAGCCTCGGTCGCCGCGTCCTGCGCACCAGCCGGGTTACCGGACGCGAGCAGAGCCCGCGCAAGATGCACCAGCACCGGTGCTTTATCGACATCTGTCTGGGCCAAACTAAGCGCGCGTTGGAGAACCTGAACCGCTTCCTCGGGCTGACCGAGCTCGAGAAGCACCAGTCCAAGGGTGTCCTGCGACGCCCTCGAATTCGGGTCAAGCTCGACGGCACGCCTGGCGTGGCTCTCGGCCTCGGCGGCCTGTTCGAGGTGCTTGGCCATCGTGTACGCCAGGTTATTGTGAACCTCGGCGTCGTTGGGTGCGATTTCAAGGGCCTTGTTCATGTCCTGGGCAGCCCCGGCAAAGTCGTCCTCGCCGTAGCGGGCCATCGAGCGGAATTTGTAGGCGTTCTGCTTGATCGTCTGGTCCGACATAGTGTCGATCACACGCCCGAGCTGACGCATGCCCTCTGGCTTGGTTGCGTCATCGGACAGCATGAGCTGAGCGCGGAAGAGCGAAGCCCAAGGTGAGAGCGATTTCTCGCGGTCCAGCGCGGCGAGGTACTCGAGTGAGGCCGGGATCGTTTCGAACATTTCGGGCAGGCTGAAGGTCCAGGCTCGCACCTGTTGCGGGTTGTTCTTGACCAGCTCGTACGCGGATGTGAGGTTGGTCCGCACCGCCTCGGTGTTGTTGGCGGCGTTCTCGATCCTGGCTCGCAGCATGTAGGTCGCGGGCGACTCGGTGGACGTCAGATTCGGGTCTTGGGTGATCTGCCTGGCGCGACGGTAATCCGGCCTTGGCTGCTCGAGGATGCTCGCGGCCAGGCGCTGACCGATGGCGAACGTCTTGGACTGCTCCCAGGCCCGCTCGTAATAGAGCACCGCAGTGCGGTGCAGGCCGGCGTTGGTGAACATGTCGCCGGCGCTCATCATGAGTGTGAGATCGGTGGGGCGGCGCTTGAGCGCGGTGTCCACCAGATCGGAGGCCATCTGCTCCCGGTCGAGCTCGATGAGCCTGCTGATTGCACCCAGGCGCAGCTGCAGACTCTCGGGGTTGGCTTCTGCCGAGGCGACAACGTCGTTGGCCGCGTCGTCCATGCGGCCCATCTCGGAGTACACAAGCGAGCGGAACCGGTAGGCGTCCGCGTTGGTCGGGTTGAGTTCAATCGCTCGCGTCAGGTCCGCGACCGCGTCGGGCATCGTCTGGCGATCCGACATCAGGCGCGTGGCCCGCTTGAGGTACGCCAGTGAATCGTTGGGGTAGTCCTGGATCGCCTGATCGATCAGGTCGGTCGACTCGGCCGGCTTGCCCTCGAGCGCGAGCAGGTCGGCACGCATGAGCATCATGTTGAGCGCGTTCTTTTCCTCTTCGCTGAGCTGCTGCATCTCCTGGCGGGCCAGCTCGGGTTTCTGGAGCCTCAGGTAGGACTCGATCAGCCGGCCGCGGGCGGTTTTCGCCTGGAAGTCAGCGGCGATGAGCGACTTGAGCACGGGGACGGCCTCTTCGTACCGGCGAAGATCGAACAGCTTGTCCGAGAGGATCGCGTCGGCGATCGGCTCATCTTTTCTCTGAATGGATTGGGCCTGTCGCAGCGTGGTCAGGCCCTGCTCGGTGAGCCCGCGCTGGATCAGGAAATCGCCGAAGGCCAGGTAGGCGGTAGGGTCGTTCAGGTCGTTGGCGGGCGATGAGATGTACTCGGAGAAGACCGCGATGGCCTTCTGCATATCGCTGCGGTCGGCGTGCCAGCGGGCATCCAGTGCTGCAAGTTGCAGGCTGTCGCTTTGGGCGCGAGCCGAGTCGAGCCGGGTCCGCGCCTCATCGAACCGGCGGAGATCCAGAGCCAGGCTGATCAGCAGCGTCGCGTTGCGCTGGTTGTCGGGCTCGTTGGCGGCCACGGTCAGGCGGCGCTCGTAGGCGAGCTGCTTGTCTCCAACGAGCCCCTCAAGGTGGAGCCACATCTCTCGGAACTGCGCATCGCGTTGTCCGATCGTCAGCGCCGCGCGGGCCTCCGAGAGCGCCTCGTTCATCCGGCCAAGGCGCATCAAGACCGAGATATAGCCCTTGATCAGCTCGACGTTGCCCGCATCAACCGCGATCGCTTTCTTGTAGTTCTGCAGAGCTTGGAATGTCTCGCCCAGTTCCATCTGCACATCCGCGAGCAGCTTGATAGTGATGGCGTTGGCGCTGCCACGCTCGACCGCGGTCTGGAGCGTGCGCTTGGCAAGATCCTTATTGCCCTCGGCAAGCTCGATGCGGGCGCGGATCGCAAGGCCCTCGGCACCGTCGATGTCGCGGTCCTTGTTGGCCTCGTACAGACGTCGGGCCTCGGCGATGTTCTTGCTCCGCAGTGCCTCGTCGAAGGAATAGATCACGACAAAGCGGTTCTGCGGATCGATCGCGCGGGCGGCTGCGAGCGCCTTGGCTGCGGACTCTGGGTCTTCATTCTGAAGATGCAGGCGATGAAGCGCGATCTGGCGCTCGAGTTCGGGGATATCCTGGCGCCCCTCAACATCGTCGATCCTTCTGGTGATGTCGCCACTGATGTTGGCGAGCGTCTGAAGTGTCTTCAGGTTGTTGTTGTCCGGGTCGATTTCGAGGCCGCGGGCCACGAGCGCGTTGAGCTCGTCGTACCGCTGCGCCTCGTTCAGGAGCTGACCCAATCCAACGATCAGCGGGATCTCGTTGGGGTGCTCTGCAAGCCCCTCTTTGAGAGTTGTGATGGCCGTGTCCATCTCGCCGCTGTCTTGGGCGAGCATCGCATTGATCAGGATCTTTTTGATGGGATCCGTCTCAGCGGAGCTGTCACTGAACGCTCTGACAATCTTGAGCTGCTCTTCGATCTCCGGCACGTCCGGGCGCAGATCGTGGGCGGTGGTCAGCAGTTCCTCGGCGCGGGCGTAGTTGCGAAGGGTCATGTTCACGCTGGCAAGTCGCACGAGCGTGTTGAGGTCCGTCGGCTGGATTTTGAGGGCGTCTTCGAGATACTCAAGCTCGAGGCCCTGATTGCCGAGCTGCTTGGCGACTGCAGCCGCGAGCTTGAGACCATCGGGGTTCGATCGGTCCGTGGCGGTGTTGAACTCGCGGAAGAGCCGGTCGGCCTTTGTGTACTCGCCGGTGGCGTAGGCGATCCTCGCGTTGATGAACTGCATCATCGGGCGATCTTCCGGCAACTCCTCGGCCAGACGGTCGCGGTATGACTGGGCCCGCTCCATCCACTGGCTGCGGTCCTCGTTCTGGCCCTCCATCTGCGTCCACCGCTCGATGGCGGCGTCGGTCATGAAGTAGAGCGCCCGGTTGCGGTCCTGGTAACGCAGGTAGCCTTCGGTCGTGACAGGCACATCGGGCAAATCCGCGATCTCCTCGAAGATCGCGATCGCCTCTGGGTGTTTGCCGATCTGACGCAGGAACTGCCCGTGTGCAAACTGCTGCCCACGATCTTGCGCGGGGTTCTTGGAGGCCTGGTCCCAGATATTCTCGAGTGCTTCGGGCGCGCCCTCTGGGTTCACAGAGGCGATGACGCCCGTGATCACATTCATCGTCCGCCCAGTGAGCTGCGCCGGATCGGCGCTCTGGGCGCGTAATGCAAGCTCATCCGTCCGATCCGCAAATGCTGCGAGCGTGTTCTGACGGGCCCGGCTGAGTTCAGGCCCGAAGAACTGCTTGGATTCCAGCCCGAGCAGGGCCTGATCGATATCCGCTCGCAGCAGCAGAAACTGCCCGGCGATGTTGTCGGGGTTCGACTGCGCAAATTCAGATACAGCTTCGTGCGCCGACGCGTACGCCTGTGCTGCTTCGTCATCCCGGCGGGAAGTCTTGGCGCGCTCGGCCTTCTTCGTGTACAGCGTGTAGAGCGCCTCGGTAATGCCGATATCGCCCGGCCGAACCTCTCTCGATGCCTTGAGATCTTCGATGCCCTTGTCGAGGAGATCCTCGTTCACATCCGCTGCGACCTGCGAGATCACAGCCACCGCCTCGCCGCGGTAC
>CAXBOF010000152.1:0-5677 GCA_963977205.1 uncultured Phycisphaera sp.
GAGAGATGCGGGGCGTACCCGTCTGGAAGTCACAGCTGCATGTGCAGCCCCAAGTAGATTGGGTTCTGATTGTGCGGCTGTATCGCGATCGGGATGAGATCATGGACTACTGCTTGGTCGAACGCCCCGGTGGGAACATCCTGCTCGGCGTGCCGCACCGGAAGCTGCGTGTGCACAGCGCCGGGTGCTCACTGGTTAAGGCATTGGATTTCTTGATCGAGCAGGTCAGGCGTGATACGGGAGTAACTTCAATCGGTAGTTATCGAAACGAGACCGCTCAAGCCGTGCCCATTGTCGCCACTCCGCGTCGCCCCACAGGGCGATCTCGTCGGGCCTAGGGTGAGCCAGCAGCGTATAAGCATGTATCGTCTGCTAATTCGTGTAGACCACAGAATCATCTAGTACAAATGCGACGCAGCATGGGGCATCCCCATTCGTTCTAATGCCCCGTAACGGTTGAGTCCGAGGCCGAAATAATCGGGTATTGCTTCCCGTGCTGAGAGCGAATTGGTTACGCTGCAGCGTTTATTCGAATTCAGGAATCACTACGTATCGGCTATCGATGAGATAGCTCACTTTATATTTAGGCCCCGCAAGGCAACCTCCTTGCGGGGCCTAATACTGGGTTTCAATGGACTAGTTATTCGCTACGGAGTGCTCCCGCGAGATCATAGAATGTATCCGCATCTATCTCGCCCTTGCTGAACTGCACGATAGCAGCGACATAGTCCCGTGCATCAAAGGTGCCGTCGTAATTGAGATCATACGAATCCGTAACCGTGAGCACAATCGTATCGGCATCAATTGGAATATGTTTTTCGATATCGTTGACCGCAACAATTAACCCGATCAGTTCGCCGGTCTGCAGGTCGAGCATCGCTGGATTAACCAGGATCTCGAATGTTACCCAATCATCGCTTGTTACATCTGTTTCAGAGTCGATGTCTATGACTCGCGCACCATCATCGTTCCTTGAAACGAGGTATACTGAGATTCGTGCTGGATCGACTATTACTAGCGTCGTTACTTCGAGTGTGGTAGTCGTTCTTAAATCAATCCTCATCGGCTGCGGGATTACAATGTTCATGCTTGGCGATCTCGCTGCACCGACTGTCTGCCCCATACAGATCTGATAAAATGTATGGGCCGTATGGTAACACGATTTTCTCTCATCAAGCGTATCAAATGTCTCAGTACAATCTGAAATCAAATCCTTATAGCATTCCCAGCAATTCTTCCAGGTAGGAGAATCCTGTGCTGCGGCACATACTGATTTTGGTGCCGAGGTTATTGGGGGCAGTCTTACCTGGGCATGCGATCCGCCGGCCGCGATCATCAACAGCAATGCCGAGGCGGATTTCAGCCTTGAACCTTTGTGTGCAGAAGCAAGATTGCGTTTCATCATAAGTCTCCTTGCGTATCGAGCCGCCCCCGATGACTCTGGTTCACCCATGGAGTGCCCGCTGTCCACCGGATATCCGAGAATCGCAAGAAAAATAATCATTGTGTATTCCTATCGCTCTCTTGGAACCACTGCATCGCGTGACCCGTAGCTTGAGTTAGCATTTGGCTGATAGCCTCGTCCGGATCTGACGCGAGGCCAGCCGCAGGGACTAAGTCATGGCCACGACGCTGCAGTCTCGAACGCACCCGAAAACACCAGCGCCTCAGCGGTGCATCCAGTCTGAGCAGACTCTTGTGCAGCTCTGTTCGGGTGATCCGATTGCGTGGCAGCGGATCGATGAACGCACTCGCCCGATCCTGATGGCGTTTCTCCTCCGCCGCGGCGTGCATCACGCCAACGCCGAAGAGATCACACAGGTCGCGCTTTCTTCGCTCGCTAAGGCCATGACCAGTGGTCAGTTCCGCTCCGGATCCGGCGCGGTGGCGGGCTATCTGTTCACCATTGCAAGGCGCGAGATCGCCAAAGCGGTTGCCGAAAAGCAATCGGAGCGGCCGGATTATGCTCGCGGCCTAGGCGGCGATTTCTGGGATTCAGATCTGTCTGAGTGCGATGACCGCGTGCTCTGGGAGAACACCTGGGCGAGGGGAACATACAGCTACTGCCTTGATCGCATCCGCGCGGCATCACCCGATTTGGAATTCGAAGCGTTCGAATTGCGGATCCGGCGCGGGATGCCAGTGCGCGTAATTGCCGAGTGCCTGGGCATCGATGTCCTGGAAACCTCGCGATGTATTCACAGGACCAAGCAGAGGCTGTTGGCCCTAGTGGCGGAGCTCAACCATGACGAACAATGGCTACACGAAGGGTGTCTGCCCGCCGAGAAACCGGCTTGAAAAGCTGGTCACAGGTAAGCCCGAGAGCCCGCTCCCGGCCAGTCTGCGCGAGCACATTGAGCACTGCGAAGTATGCACTGGGCTCCTCGATGGGCTGACCTTGGACGATCGTCTGGCATCCACGCTTTCGGGCTCCTGGGCTGCCGGGACTGGGTCCTCGGGTTTTCTGCCTCCGCTCCCACCACGGGTCATCCCGGGCTACGTACTCGAGTCACGGATCAATGAAGGTGCTCAGGGCGTGGTCTACCGAGCGGCGCCGGCTGATCAAGGTGGTATCCATGTCGCGATCAAGGTGTGCCGCCCATGCGACCAGAAAGCAAGGCACCGCTTCGAGCGTGAAGCGGCCATCCTCGGTCAGATCCGTCACAGCGCTATTCCAAAAGTCTACGGATATGGTGTGATCGAGCACTTCGACCAGGAGATGCCGTACCTCGTCATGGACTTCGTTTCAGGCATGGCGGTCACGGAACACGCCGCTTCGCGCCGCTTCGGGACGAGAGAGATCGTCGGGCTCATCGCTTTGTGCTGCGAGCCGCTGCAGTCGGCGCACGCCCACGGCATCGTGCATCGAGACCTTAAGCCCGCCAATATTCTCGTTCGAGACGATGGCAGCCTTGTGTTGATTGATTTTGGGATTGCCCACTGCGACGCCGGGTGTGAAGATACGACGTACTTAACCTCGGCAAGGCAGGTGCTCGGGACGCTCGCCTACATGAGCCCTGAGCAGCTCCGCGGCGATCACTCGCATATCGGGCCGTGGTCGGACGTGTACAGCCTGGGTGTGGTTCTCTACGAGATGCTCACTGGCCGGCATCCCTTCGAATCTGTCAGGCGCAAGCCGCTTAGCCTACTCAAAGCCATGGAGAGTTCATCCGTTCCCATGCTCAGCGATGCAGCGCCGGGCCAGCGCTTCCCACGAACGCTCGAACAGGTTGTTTCTCGCGCGATGCACCCCGAACCCGATAGCCGGTACGACAATGCCAGTCAGCTGCGTGCGGCTTTGGTCACCGTTATTGAAAACCAAGGCAAAAAAATCACACTGACAAGATCTCGTAGTCGAGTTTCCAGACGTGAGTCCTTGTCGAGGTTATGGAGGCATGCTGCACCGTTTATGGTCGGCTTCGGCTGCGGTGCGGGATTCATGACTGCCTGGGTCTTGCTCTGAATTTGCAGTCTGCCGGACACTGGGTCTCAGGCCGGAGTGAATCTGGGGCGCTCGATTTCGGTCGCATTGCCGCGAGGTATCTGCTCAAAATAGCAAGAAAGCGTGGGTGATGTTATTCGGGCTTGCCAAATGTAACAAGATCAGGTTCGTTTCATAGCTTAGAGAGAATCGTGCGGCTCAGGAGCACTCTCACCCAGTTGGTATTGAAATTGCACGGGTATGCCCATCATATTGTTCTATGGTCATGTCTAGGCGCTGCGTTGCTATTGCATAAACTCTGGCCGCCCAGAGATGCGGCCTGAAAGTGGTAGGAAGTCTATCGATTAACAATATTAATTTGAATATAAAGTACATGGTGACGTGCCGAGCCAAAGCGGTTCTTCCTGCTACTCTCTTTGCCATTCGGACCCTGCGCCTGCAAGACTCGAACGATCCCAGCCGTTTAGTGACGCTCCCGACGTGATCAATAAACCCGCAGGTGGAAGAGCGTGTCGTACTCGTCGACGCCGATCGACCATGTATTGACGAGCCCGGCTCGGAACATGACCCGGTAGAAATCGATTGACTCCCATCGAGCGTGGTTTCGGTATTGATGTGTTCGGCTTTGTGAACCGGTCCCATCTGGACCACCTTGTTCAGGACATGGGGCTGGGACTCGAATGCGGCCCGGACCTCTCTGGTCATGTCGCCCTCGAACGCTTCGCCATCTTGGATGCGTTTGATCCAGGCGAGTAGATCCGCCGCTTCTGGATCGTCGCCCACGACAGCACCGAGATCCTCCAGCACGATCGCGGCGATCTCATCCAGAAATTGTTCGATCTGGGAGGTCTGCTGGCTATTGGCTAGCAGGACGATACCGTAGCTGCCCGCAGACGAGGTGTAGATCGCCATCGCGCTTGAGCCCTCGGCGATGCTTCCGTTATGCGAGATCTTTGGTCCAAGTGGTGAATCGCTCCTACGCCAGCCGTAACCTTCCTCGCCCCCGAAGGCGTTCGGGCTGTAGCTTTGGAAGAGGTCGGCGACCGATACACCGTCGACCTCGTCAAGGAGCATGGCTTGCACATAGCGGCCCATATCCCGGGCGCTCGATTCGATGCCGCCCGCAGCGAAGGCAACCGCCAATTGCTGCTCCGAAGCCCAGAATCTCGTACGATCCATGCCGAGCCGATCGAACACTCGTTCCTTCAGGAAGTCGCCGTAGTCCTCCCCGCTCACGCGCTCGACGATCAATCCGAGAATGATATAGTTCGTGTTACAGTACCGCCACGACGTGTCCGGTGTGCGCCAGTTTGGCCGCGTCATTACGAACCCGAGCACATCCTCCGGTGTCCACAGGGTGGGCGGCTGCTGGATTTCGGTGAAGTTGAGCAGGCCGCTCCGGTGGATGAGCAGATCGTGGATCGTCAGACCCTCGAGCGCTGGGTAGTCCGGAAGGTGCTCGGTCACATCGTCATCGACGGACAGCAGCCCTTCGTCCTGCAGCATGAGAACGCAGACCGCGGTGAAAGACTTGGTCAGCGACCCGATCCGGAATCTTGTGTGCTTGGTCGCGTTCTTGCCGGGACGGTTGACGGCACCTGAAGCGAGCAGATCGTCGGCATCAACAACGGCGTAGGCGGCCGACGGGATGTCTCCGAGGTGCTGCTCGATCTTCTGCTCGACACGCTCGCTGAGCGATTGACTCGCTGTCTGCATGGATACAGCCAGAACAGCAGCAACACCTGTCAACCATCGACTGTGTTTCATTGCCGAGTCTCCTCATCGTTCTTGATCGCGCAGTATATCAAATGCGGTATTGTGCGCTGAAGCCTGTTTCATTGATCTGCCCATGGTCTAGGCACCACTCTCAGGCAGTGTAGTTTTCTCTTTCGATCGTCCCCAACCTGCACCAGAGCCGGTGTTCACCGAGGACGAGCGGCTGGTATCGGCGTGCATTCGCGCGGCGCAGAAAGCGAATCTGGAAGACCCGTTCTACTTGGCAAGGACCGGCAAGGAGTGGTCGCGGGACCGGTGGGACAAGGCCGTCTAAGCTCTCGAAGAGCGCGAGCTGGTAAGGCTCCGCCAGAGCCACGGGGTCCAGAGTTCAGAATGCGAATGATCCGATGTCGGTCAGGTCTTCATCCAGCAAGGGCCGTTGCAAAAGAACTCCTGACCACCGCAAGGTTCTGCATCCCGGTGCTTGCGGTTGTGACATCGCTGTCGGCGTCGGCCGAG
>CAXBOF010000153.1:0-5659 GCA_963977205.1 uncultured Phycisphaera sp.
CATCCTCGGTGAATTTGATCGCGTTACCGATCAGATTGAGCAGCACCTGACGGATCCGCGTCGGGTCCGAGGTGATCGTCGTCGGGAGCTTGGTCAGGAAATTGACGTTCAGGTCGATCCCCTTGGCGACCGCTCTTGCCGAGAGCATCGCCACAGCCCCGCGGATCAGCTCGACCGGGCAGAGCTCAACCGATTCGAGCTGCATCATGCCCGCATCGATCTTGGTCAGGTCAAGGATGTCGTTGAGAATCACCAGCAGATGCTCGGCGTTATTCTGGATCGAGGTCAGTGAGCGCGTCAGCCGATCGGGGTCCCGCGTGAACTCCTCGTCGTTGACCAGCAGGTCCGTGTACCCGATGATCGCTGTCAACGGCGTGCGGATCTCGTGGCTCATGTTGGCCAGGAACTCGCTCTTGGCGCTGCTAATGCTCTCGGCCAGCTCCTTGGCCCGTGTCAGCTGCTCGCTTGCGATCGCGATATCGGTGATGTCCCAGTTCACGCCGGTCAGCGCGATCGGCGAGCCATCGGGGCGGCGAGACACCGTCGAGGCCACGCTGATGTGCCGGATTGTTTCGCCGTCGGGCAAGATGCGGAACTTGGCATCAATATGATCAAGCCCGCCCTCGACCTGCTTGAGCAGCCGCTGCATCCGCTCCAGGTCATCCGGGTGAACTCTGGATGCCCAGACCTCCATGCATGGCGTGATCTCGGCATCGGTTGTGCCGTAGAGCTCGTGCATGGTGTTGTCCCAGATCAGCTCGTCCGTCTCGTAGCGGTACTCAAAGACGCCCAGACCCGCGCCCGTCGTCGCGGTTTCGAGTCGGTCGGCGTAAGACAGCAGCCGCTCTCGCGTGCGGTGCAGCTCCGTCTCGATCTGGAGCCTTTCCAGCTCGGCCGCGGCCCGTGCGCCAAAGAGCTTGAGCATCGACTCCGACTCGGGCGAGTCGGTCCGCCCCGACGAGTCCATGATGATCAGAAGCCCGATCGGCACGCCCGCGCTGTCGCGGAGAATGAGTCCGGTGTAACTCTTGGCGTTGACCTCGTTGAGAAACTGGTCCGCCGGGAATTGCTGCTGAACGTTGTCGCAGATGTGGCAGTAGTCGTTCTCTTTCACAACCTCGCAGGGCGTGTCGGTCAGGATGTATTCCAGCTCCTTGACCGGGCCGTCGGGCGACCAGCCCGCGATGACCTTGGCCCGCGGTGCGCTGTGATCGTCCAGCCTCGAGATGCACACGATGTCCACGTCGAGCGCCTCGGTCAGGACGCGGCACATGTGCTGGAGCATCGACTCGCTCGAGTTGATGAGTTTGTACGAAACGATCGAACGCAGCGCCAGCTCGAGCCTTTTGCTCTGATCGATGTCGATGTGCACGCCGATGGCCCGGAGCGCCACGCCGTTGTCCGCCCATTCGGTGATCCGGCCGATGTCCTGGATCCAGCGCCACGAGCCGTCCTTGGCCCGCATGCGGTACTCGGCTTTGTACGTCGGCGTCTCCCGGTTGATGTGCTTCTTGAACTCGGCCTGAGCGATGTGCAGATCATCCGGGTGGACGAGCTTATGCCAGGTCTCGGTCGATTCTTTCAGCTCGCCCGGCTCGTAGCCCAGCATCGTGAACCAGTTCTCGTTGTAGTGGACCTCGCCCGTCCGGATCCACTCGTCCCAGAGACCCTGGCGGGTGATCTCGATGGCCATATCCAGCCGGTCTTTGGTCAGCTTGCTCTGCGTCACCTCGCGGGTCAGGCAGAGCACCAGGGCTTTCCCGCCTTCGCCGACTGGCGCATCCAGCCTGATCGCTCGCTGCTGAAGCCACCGCCGCGTGCCATTGGCACCGGTCAACTCGTACTCGACTTCTGAGATCTCGCCATCGACCGCCTTGTCGATGGCTTCCTTGAACCGGATTCTGTCGCTGGGCCGGAGTGCATCGGGCGCGCACATCCCCAGGAATGGCTTGGCTGAATCTGCTTCCATGAATTTCAGAAACGCATGATTGAGAGCCAGAACTTTGCAATCTTCATCGAGCACTTTCATGCACGCGGTTTCGAGCCTGCGGGCGAGACCTCGACAGGCATCGCTGCCCAGCACGTGTCCATAGCCGGGAAGTGCCATCTTGGTGTCAGTGCCGATGCCACTTTGGTCACCTCGCGCACAGAGCAAGACGAGCATCGAACCCGTACCGACAAAGGATGCAACCCAGAGGTATGTCAGCACAGCCGCGTCGATCGGGGCATTGATCGTGATGAACGCAGAATCAAAGATGCGAGCAGCCCAGAGCAGAACACCAGCGACGCCGCCAACAAAGAGAGCCGACGCGATCAGCCACAGAGCCACCCGCACGCCAACGGGCGCGACGAGTCTGCTCTGGGGTTTGAAATCTACGATCGGCATGAGACTCCCCGAAGGCTCGCGTGAAACAGCGGGACGGCCTTGCTATCGGTCGTCCGTGTACACGCCGGGCTTCACAGAGAGTCATGGGACCAACGCATGTCGCTGAGTTCCCACGCACTACCGGACTGATAGTGAGGATCGGAACCCGGTTCGGGTGGGGATTCTGCCCAACGCTGGAGCCCTGTTTGGGCCGGTCAATCCCCGCCGTCGGCATCCTCGGCCGGCGCATCCTCAACCGAGACATCCTCGATTGGAACCTCGTCTTCGAGTGCGCCGTCATCCAGCGGCAGCACCTCCGGCAACGGCCCAAACTCGGCGCCATCCCGGATCCAGCGCATCACCGCAAGCACCTCATCGTCCGTCAACGGCTCACCCTCGGGCGGCATGATGTCGTAATCATCGTGCGCCAGCGAGATCCTGCGGAAAAGCTCGCTCCCCGCAGCATCACCTCCAAGCACCACCGTCGCGACATCAACGGGTGTATCGAGCCTCAGCTTGCCCTTCTGCTTCGTGCTGCCGTGACACTCGTAGCACCGGTCCCGCAGCAGCGCCAGGACAATCTGCGCATCGCTCGTCGCTTCGTGCTCACCGACACTGACCTCTATCGATTCATCGGCCGCGGGGCCGAGCAGTTGGGCGAGGATCGGCGGGGCGTACCGCGAGAGGTACGTTTCGCCGTGGGTCATCGTGCCGCCCATGTGCCCGGTGACTGTCATCAGCCCGATGACGGGCCCGAGCACGAGCAGCCTGACCATGACCGATTTCCACTTGGTCGTCAGCGCAATCAGTGCGCCCAGCACGAGCACACCCGCCATGGCGATCCCGAGCCAGCGGTGCCAGAAGAGCAGGTCGGCCGCGTAGCCGCCCTCTTGGGCGAGGAACCATCCCGCTGTCGCCGAGGCGCAGGCGGAAAGAGCCGTCGCCCAGAGCAGTAGTTTGCGTGTCGAACTGACCTTCTCGGCACCCTTGACGAAGGCCACCATCTCGGCCAGCACCACAGCCGCGACCATCCCGATGGGCAAATGCACAAACATCGGGTGCAGCCGCCCGAGGAACATGAGCCAATCCGTCTCTGCGAGCGTGGCGATGTGCATGCGTGGTTCCGCCTGTCCTGTCCGAATCTCTCTGAGCGTGTGGCACCGAGTCTGCTGCAATGGACCATCGGCCCGTTGGTGGGCATACCTGTCAGAACCCGGTCTGTTGCGACCTCGGCTCTTGCCTGAACCTCACTTTCTGGCCACTCACCCCGGTTTCGATCCCTCAAAGTGGACTTTCAGGCCCGTTGGTGTTTTGATAGTCAGGATCTAGCGCGAACCGCGGACCTTCTGGGCCGTCTCAAGAGGGAAAGGAATCGAAACCATGTTTGTGTTGCCCACGATTCTCAGGCATCTTTGCCGCGCCCAAATCCCCGCGCTTGCCGCAGTTCTGGCAGCCGGTTCTCCCGCGCACGCGCAGTACAACGACCGTGATTACCTCCCCGCAGGTCGAAGAGCTCGACCGCGAGGGCCAGATCCTCGCCGATCAGCCGCCCATCGGCAAACCCCCGATCGACTGCCCCGAGATCCTCGAGCGTGTCCCCCGCACGCAGGTCGGCTCGCTCGAGAAAAACGCCAACCGCTACCTCGTCATGCCCAACGGCGACGTGATCGATGCCTACCGCGCTCTGGCCATGCGCGAGCTCGAAGACCGCATCCGCTCCGTCACCCCCAGCGCCCGCGAACGTCTCGAACGAGAATACGACAGCCTGGCGCCGCAGGGACCGATCACGGTCCGCTTCGCCGATGGCGGCATCAGCTACAACCCGAGCGACAAAGACCGGGCCGAAGAGAACGACACCGTTTTCGAGTTCTCTGCGCTCCCGCCGCTCTACGAGCTTCCCATCCGTCCCCAGCCGGACACCACCGCAGCCTATGTGCTGCTCGGCTCCAGACTCGACTCGATCGAGTCGCTCTCCTTCCGCGTCATCCAGCAGACCGACCACTGGCTCATCGGGTACGTCGAGCAGGACGGCTCGCGGATCTCGCAGCGGATCGCGGTCCACCGCAAGGGCGCACGATTCTCCGCCGGTGAACTGGAGCGCTCGTGCGTGCTCTGGCCCCTGAGTAAAACAGCCGAGAGTCGGCGAGACTACTGGGACCGCTCGCCCTTGCCGCTCTACGTCTCGATCTATTACGAGAACGCACTTGCGACCCCTGCCGAGCTTGCCTGCGCTGTCGAGCAGGGGCGCGCCTCGCTCCGCAATCACACGTTCAACTCCGACCGCACCCGTACCGTCACCCGCCACACCGAGCCAAGCGACGGCTCGGGATTCGTCAAGCGGTACCGGACCTACGGCCCGTGGACGCACACCGTGACCTGGCGCAGCACGCCCGTCTCGCTCCGCGTCATGCCCTACGACGAGTACAAAGCCCGGCAAGCCCAGCACATCGATCGCGACGACCGCCGGCCCGAAACCGATGCCCCAACGCCCGAGGTGACCCACGTCATCGACCTGGGTGATGGTCGCACACTCCGCGGCAGACTGACCTCAAGGCCCGAGCAGGAGATGCGGTTTGCCAAACGTGAGGTGGTCTCAATCCGCAGCGCCGAGTGAGCGGTTGAGAGCTCTGCGTCCGGTATCTCGTACCCGAGCAGTCATCCTTTGAGGTGCACAGCTGAGCGTGTAGGATGCTGTAAGCGTTCTCATCGGCAGGGGGTGATGGGTCGCCGGAGGCTCTGTTCGTGCGCACATGTTTGTCGTTGCTGATCTTGATGTTCTGCGCGGTCGGCGCCGCACGCGCCCAGCCCGTGGTCACGACTGTCGCGGGACTGTCGCGCACGGACTGCGTTGCCAGCGCCCGATTGGGTGGCTTTACCGCCTACGCCGACGCGGGCACCGACACCGTCACGATCCGCGACGCCTCGGGCCAGACGCTCCGCACGATCACTCGCGCCGAGATCGCTGGCCTGGCGCCGTGGATGAACCTCGACAGCTCGCACGACGGCCCGGTCGCCCTGGCCTTCTCCGACTCGGGGCGTCGTCTCTACATCGCCGTCGCCGACGCGTCCCTGCCGGGCGATGGGCTGGCCTCGGATGTTGTGCTGCTGTATGACTGCTACGAGAACGCGCTGGTGCGCTTTGCCCGCCTCGAACTTGCTTCAACCGAAACCCAGCCCGCGCATCTGGCTGCCCTGCACCACAGGGGCACGCTGTATGTCTCAAACGCCTTCGGGAATCTGTACGGCTTGAGCGCGGCACGCAACCAATCGACCTCGAGCGTCGTGTGGACCACC
>CAXBOF010000154.1:0-5651 GCA_963977205.1 uncultured Phycisphaera sp.
TGTCGCTCGAACAGTGCCTCGAGTACATCGAGGACGACGAGCTTGTCGAGCTGACGCCCTCGAGTATCCGCATGCGCAAGATCCTGCTCGACGAGGGCAGCCGCCGCCGGGCCGATCGACAGGCCAAGGACAAGGCCGCCTCGGCAAACGCGTGATAGATCTACATGTATGTCTCTGACGGGATTCGAATGAGTAGAGTCGTACGTATTTTTGTTTATATTTATTGAATAATAAATATATGTGTCGTACTGCTATCTCTTTATGCCCACATGACACACGCACACGCCGAAGGTCATGGGCTTGGCTCTAAGTTCGCCGAACCCGGCTTGGCGTAGCGCGCTCTGCATCGCCTCGCGTTTCATGAACGTCTCGACGCTCCGGGGGAGGTATTTGTACGCTCCGCTCTTGTCGCGCGCGATCAGGGTCGCGGTCATCGGCATGATGTGCTTGGTGTACAGGTCGTTGCCGACTCGGATCAGCGGGTTCTTTGGCTCGTCGAATTCGAGGATCACCACGCGCCCGCCCGGGCGGAGGACGCGGTGGAACTCCGCGATCGCGCGCGCAGGGTCGGCGACGTTGCGGATACCAAAGGCGATCGAGACCACATCGAACGATGCGTCGTCAAAGGGCAGGTTCATCGCGTCGGCCTGCTGGAATGTCACGCGTCCCGAATCATCGCGCAGCTTGGTGCCGGCGATAACGAGCATCTCCTGCGTGAAGTCCGAGCCGACGACGCGCTTGGCGCCGGTCTTGGCGAATGCGAGTGTCAGATCGCCCGTGCCGCAGGCGCAGTCGAGGACTTCCTCACCCTCGCGCACATCGGCGAGCTTCACCGCGGCCTTGCGCCACGCCTGATCCCGCCCGAACGAGTGGAGCCGGTTGTTGAGGTCGTAGCTCCGCGCGATCGCAGCGAACATTTTACGGACACGCTCGGGCTTGTCGGCCTGCTCGTGCGGGTTCTGCGACAGTTGATCCCGGCTCCAGGCTTCGGTCTTGGCCGACGTTTGGAGGTCCGGGCGGGCTTCGGTTTGAGATGAAGAGGGATTCACAGGCCATCGTAGGTTCGGGCGAATACCCTTGGGAGATGCTCGGAGGATTGACGATGAAACGAATGCTTGCCGCCGCCCTCACGTCTTTGGGCCTTTCGCTCGCCACCGGATGCACCACCAACCCCGCCACGGGCGAGCGCTCGCTGACATTCCTGTCCTGGGACCGCGAGGTCGCCATGGGCACCGAGGCGGCTGCGGGCATGACCGCGGAATTCGGCGGTGAGACGCCCGATGCGGAGACGAAGGCCTACGTCGACGAGGTTGGCACGCGGCTGCTCGGGGGCATCGAGGAGGGCATCCCCGAGTTGCCCTGGGAATTCACGCTCCTCGACTCGGCCGTCATCAACGCGTTCGCACTGCCGGGCGGGCAGGTCTACCTCTCCCGCGGGCTGGCGGACAAGCTGACCAGCGAGGCCGAGATGGCCGGTGTCATCGGGCACGAGATCGGTCACGTCACCGCTCGGCACGGCAACCAGCGCATTACCAAGCAGCTCGGCTTCAATGTAAGCATGGCTGTCGCCGCGCTCGTTGTCGGGGCCGCCGACGAGGACAGCGATATCCGCAAGTACGGGCAGATCGGAGTCCCCGCGCTGGCCTTCGGCGGGAACGTCGTCCTGCTCAAATATGGACGCGATGAGGAACTCGAGGCCGACATGCTGGGCATGCGCTACATGGCCCGCGCCGGCTACAACCCCGTGGGCCAGAAACTGGTCATGGAAACCCTGAAACGCGCCTCGGGCGGCTCGAGCCAGCCCGAGTGGCTCAGCACCCACCCCGAGAGCGATACGCGCATCAGCCGGATTAACACCCTGCTCCAGACCGAGTACGCCTACACACAGAACTCATCCGAATACGTCATGAAAGAACAGGAATACCAGCGCCGAATGCTCGACCGCCTGGCCCGGCTTGGCCCGCCCAAACACGGCGGCGGCTCGGTCAGCCTGCTCGACACGCCCGTGCTCTGGTGTGCACACTGCCAGGCCGAGGCGCTCCAAGTCGCCGACGCGAATTCCGATTCAGAGTGAGACCGAGAAGAAATTCGCCCAGTTGCCATACGCGACCGCGCGGATGTCTTCGTCCGAGTAGCCCCGGCTGCTGAGCTCGTCGAGGACTTTGTTCAAATGCGAGGCACGGTCGATGCCCTCGGGCAGATCGAGCGCGCCGAACCCGCCGTCGAGATCCGAACCGATGCCCGAGTGTTTCGCCGAGCCGACGAGCTGGCAGACGTGGTCGATGTGATCGACCGCCTTGGCGACCGCGGGCCTTGCTCCTTCACTGAGCGGCCATTGGACGAAGGGCTTGAAGAGATTCAGCCCGATCATTCCCCCACGGCCGGCGATGGTCTTGATGGTGTCATCGTCGATGTGCCGCTGCCAGCCTGGGTTGTTCTTGTCACCGAGCAGCGCCCGGCAGTTCGAGTGCGTCGCGCAGATGCGCACATCCGTGCGGTCGAGCGCATCGTACGTTGCTCGCTGGGAGAGGTGCGAGAGATCGAGGACGATGTTCAGGCGCGCCATCTCGTCGAGCAGTTGCCTGCCCAGTTCGGAGAGGCCGACGCTTGTGGAGTTGCCCCCCGCGTACCGCGACTCGACGGCCCATGAGAGACTGATCGCCACCACGCCACGACCCGCCCAGAAACTCAGGTGGTGCGGCTCAATGATCGGGTCGGCGCCCTCCATAAGAATGCCGAGCTTGAGTGTGTCTTGAGATGACTCCGCATCTGACCCGTCATCGAAAAACTCAATCAGCCCCATCTTTCGCCAGAGGTGGTAGCGATTGAGCTGATTGATGCCCTTGAAGTACGCCTCTTTCGCATCGCCCGGCGGGTAGCAGGCCGCCTCCTCGCCCGCGGTCGGTGCGTCGGTGGCTTCGAGGAAGATCGTGCCCAGACACGCTCTGACGCCCGCATCGGCGAGTTCTGGCAGCGTGACGGCCGCCGGGGGCATCGGGCCCGCAGCCGGATCGAGGGGCAGCGTCATGTCCCGGCCAAGCTCGGCCAGAAACGCCAGGTCGAGATGAGCGTCAAAGATTGGTAGTGTGTGTGAAATCATCAGCGGCTACTCTCGAATCAATCCACGAGATCACGCTCGCAGGGCTTCGAGGAATTCCGGCCCAGAAAGAACAACACAGGCAAGTACATACTTGTCGGGTGCCTGAGCTTCATCATCGCGGGCCTCCTGCTGGGCGGCATCGGTGGCATTGTCGTCTGGCAGAATTGGCGGGGCTGGACGGCCAACTTCACGACAGCCGCACTTGACGAGACGCTCAAGGAAATCCATCTCCCCAATGAGGAGCACGATGCGCTCATGCAGCGAGCCCGCCTTCTCGCCGAGGAATTCAAAGCCAAAAACATCACGGTTGCAGAATTTCAGCAGCTCGGCGAGGCGCTCACCGAGAGCGAACTCATGCCGATGCTCATCGCTCAGTGACGAAGACAAGGCCCGGGGCCAGCTCGCTTTCGGCAGGCTCGCGCGGGGCGCGGTCGATGAGAAGCTCGTCGATGACGATTTCGAGCACGTCGTCGCGCCGCTCGGCAAGAGCGGGCAGTACCGCGTCACCGTGGACGGGGAATCGAAATCGGGGTTCTCAATGCGATCCCCCCAGCAAGTGACCAACGAGGATCTGCTGCTCGTCATCGAGCGCGCCGAGAAGCTGGCCGAGGAAAAAGAACTCTCCCCCGAGCCGCTCAACGTCGACATTGTCGAGGAGTTGGACCGCATCGTCGAAGAGACGCTGGGCAGGAAGATCGTTCCACCCGGCAAGGACTAGCCATCGGTGCCACCATGCATCACCGATGCATAGGGCGAACATGACAAGTAGATCATAAAAAACACCACCTATCCGAGATAGGTGGTGGCACCGGATCGATGTGGCGTTTGAATCAGTACTCGAGCGCGCGGCCGAGCGTCTTGGCGTGCTCGACCCAGCCCGCGACCTCGGTCGCGTTCGGGACGCGGCGCGTCAGGCTCTTGGCGTCGTTGACCTCAACCATCTTGGCGGCGAGGTTCTCGGCGTTGCGCTGTGCGAGCTCGGGCACCGTGTCCACGCCCGCCGCTTCGAGCAGCTCGGAGAACTCCGAACCGATGCCCTTGACGCGGTACAGGTCGACCATGTTGGCCCACTTGAGAACATGGGTATCGGAGATGCCGGTCTTCTCGGCCAGCTCCTTGCGCTGGGCCGGCGTCTTGCACGCGTTCAGCAGCGCATCCGTATCCGCGATGCCCGCGGCCCGGAGTTTCTCGCCATACGTCGGGCCGATGCCCTCGACATCCTCTACGGGGTAGTTTGCCATGTGTGATTCTCCTGTATCTCAAGTCAGGCCGGGAGAGGTCCCGGAGAGATGTAGTGTAGCAAAGCAATGGCAACCACTGCCAGACGGCCTCAATCGCGCCCGTGTGCAATTTCGACTCAGGAAAGATCACTGTTTGGTTCTTATCTGCCCGAACGTGTCGCCGGTTTATGAGCCCAGACTGATCGCGCCTCCAAAGATGAGAGCAATCAACGCGACAACAATCGCGTATCCAAGCATCCCGAGGCACACACCTAGGGCTATCACAAAAACCGTTTGCATGACCTGTCCGGAAGTTTTTAAGATCGGCGAGATGTACACGGGGTGCTGCTCGGGCGAGCCAATACACCGCGCATCGGCCGGCACAGCCGCGCGGCGTTCCGAGTGGTATTTGAAGTTCTCGAACCCCGACACGCCGCGGTCCGCGAGCGCCTGCTCCGCCTTGGTCAGGCTCTCTGCATAGATATAAAGCACGTGGTTTGCCTTACTTTCGGCGTCGATCTTCGTTGCTTTGAAGTATGGCATCTAGTCCCTTCGCTCAATCTGCTCTCACGCCATACGGAACAGTGTACAGTACTTCGTAGTTAATGCCTGAATGAAGTTCACGGCCCTGGAAAGAAAATGAGACCGGCAGCAGCTAAAGCACAAGCACCCACTGCCACGACCGCCGATTCCATGCTGAACCGGCCATCCGCCTCAAGATGTATTCTCAAGCGAGCAATACCATTTCTGACGAGGAAGTAGCCAGGAATACCAGCAACCAAACCGAATGCCGCGAGCATCCAACGAGGTGAGCCGAGGTCCACCATGGCTCTCGCGTCCGCTATGGGAACAGCTGCTCCCACCCCGATATAGACCGCATTCACGAGCCAACAAATGCCGCCAGTCAGCAATGCAGCTGTCAGCATCTGCCTACGCAACGCTGCGAGCAAGAGCGAAACAAGAGCTCCAAACACGCAGCCACCGATCGGCCCCGCCCAGACCACGACTAGCGGGCTGTGGACCGGATGCACATCCGTTCTCGAGAACGCGAAGGGGTGAAGCACGACCCGCTGAACCGTGCTCCCCGTCAGCAGCGCACCAATGACATGCCCGAGTTCATGCGTCCAGAGTGTGAGCAGCCACGCCCAGATGAGCACGGCGAGCAGAAAGAGCCCGCCCGCAACCGCTCGATTGGGACTCACGCCCCGACCGTCTTGAGCTCGTCGGCGAAAACAACCTCCGCCTCCGTCTTGCTGCGAACATCGTCGGCCGACACGCCCTCGGCAAGCTCCGTCACCTTGAACCGACCGATCTGCGGGTCGAACTCCATC
>CAXBOF010000155.1:0-5624 GCA_963977205.1 uncultured Phycisphaera sp.
GAGGCTGAGGGTGCGCCGCCGAAGTTCTTCGGGGGCAGCCGACCCGTCAAGAGAATAATCGGACCTCTGAAGCTTCGCATCAAGCGGCAGCTGGGCTTTTTCTCGCCGACTGAGTTCGCCCTCATCCCAGCCCGACCGAGCTTTGAGGCGTTCTAAACGAATCTCGCGGGGTGTGTCCACAAAGACCACGACATCACATTCTTCATCCAGAGCAGCCTCATACAGCAGCGGCGCATCGACAACGACCGCTTTGGCACCCGTTTGGGCCGCTTCTTGGATCAATTCCCGCCGACGTTCATGCAGTCGTGGGAACAACAGACCCTCAAGTCTGCCCCGCTGGCTCTCGTCCTCGAAGATGATCTGGGCGATTGTGGCCCTGTCGATCTCGCCATCGATGACAGCTTCTTCGCCCCACCATCCGCGGACAGTGTCGAGCACGTCCTGGCGTTTGTAGAGCGCGGTCACCTCGCGGTCGGCGTCATAAATAACACACCCGGCCTCGGCCTCCTCCCCGCTGGTGGGCCTGCCTGCCGGCCGATCGATCCAGCGCCTGGCCTCGGTGAACCGCTCGCCCGGGCGGTCGATCAATCGCCAGATGACGTCCTGCCCGCCCGTGCCCGCCGTCGCAAAGCCGAGTGTGCCAAGGCCGAGCAAGCGTTCCGGGATCGATTTGTACATCGTGACCTGACGCACGTTGCCGATGGGCGCATCAACCACTTTCTGGCGCAAGAGGCCGGCGACCGAAACAACCCGGCGAGAGGTCAGCACGTACCGCCGCGACGCGCGCTCGGCGAATTGCCAGAGGATCCAGCCGACAACCAGCAGCACCGCCGCGAATTTCGGCAGCGCGCCAGCGGTGAAGACCCAGATCAGCGCAGCCGCAAGGAGCACGAAGAGCAGCACGCCCGCTCGATCGATCAGGATGTACAACCAGTGCGGCGAGACAACGAGCACGACCTCCTCGCCCTCGGAGAGATCGATCCGCAGGGCGCTGCCCGAATCTGTGCGCTCGGGAGTGGAGATCCGCCGTTGCGTGATGCGCCGGGCGTCCATGGGTCAGAGCGCGTCTTCGTGGAGTGTGACGATCTCGGGGTGATTGCGGTAGTAGCCGTCGTAGTCGAGGCCGTAGCCCACGACGAATTCGTCTGGGATCTCAAATCCCACGTAGTCGGCCTTGGCGATGGGCGGGCCGTCGTGGCGTTTCTTGGCGAGCAGGACGCAGACCTTCACGCTGGCGGGGTTCTGCTCTTCGATGAGCGATTTGAGCACCGCGATGGTGCTGCCCGAGTCGAGGATGTCGTCGATGATGAGGATGTGCTTGCCCTCGAGGTCTTTGGGCAGCTCGCTTGCCATCATCGCGCCCTTGGAGGCCATCGACTTGCCCGGATAGCTGGAGACGGCGACGAGCTCGAGCTTGAGCTTGAAGGGCAATTGGCGGATCAGGTCGGCCCCGAAGACCATCGCCCCGGTCATGACGGGCATCAGGACCAACGGGTTGTCCGAGTCCTCGAACTGGGCGTACTGGCGTGCCAACTCCTCACCAATCGCGTGGACGCGATCGCGGATGCGGCTTTCACTGATGAGCACGTTGGCGATGTCGCGGAGCATTGCCGGTAGGGTAGCTCATTGGCCCACTGGGCATCAGAACGAGCCCCTCCCGTGAGAGAGGGGGCCGGGAGTGGGTAAATTGAAGAAGATGCTTCAGACGCGGAGGCTGGAAGCCTCCGCCACGTAACGACCTACGCCAGGAGGCCCGTGATCCCGCCCGTTCGGCGGACGGCCGAGTACCGGGCCAGGGAGTCCTCGATGATCGCGTCGGCGACCTCGGCGGGCATGATCTCGTCGACCTCGACCTCCTTGCCCTCCAGGGTCTTGTAGTCCTCGAAGAAGCGGCGCATCATGCGGATCGAGTACTGAGAGAAGTCGCTGGCCTTCTGGAAGTCGGCGAACTCGGGGTCGTTGCAGAGCACCGCCACGATCTTGTGGTCGGGCTCGCCGTCGTCGATCATGGTCATGACCCCAACCGCCCGGGCCTCGCAAAGGCAGAGGGGCGGGATTTTCTCGGTGCAGAACACCAGCACATCGAGGGGGTCGTTGTCCTCGGCGAGGGTCTGGGGCACGAAGCCGTAGTTGGCGGGGTAGTAGACCGCCGAGCTGAGCACCCGGTCGAGCTTGATCATGCCGGTGGACTTATCCAGCTCGTACTTATTGCTGGAACCCTTTGGGATTTCGATGATTGCGCGAAAGTTCCGGGGGAGTTCAAGACCTTGAACACCGGGGGTGACGTCGTGCCAGGGGTGGACCATCGAATCGGGCTCCGTATACAGGGCGTGTGGCGACTCTATCGGCCAGTCGTCCCCGCGTCTGGTGCGGGATGCGAAGGTTGAACATACGCTTGACGCATGCTGACCATCGATTACGCCAACTGCCTGTCCATCCGCGTCGGTGCCCACGGCCTCGACCCCGACCGTCTCGACCCCAAGGGCGAGCTCGCCACCGGGGCCGCTGCCATGACCCGAAAGCTCGCCCAGACCCGGGGGACCGGGTGGGAACGCTGGCGGGAGCTCGCCCACGGCTCCATGCGGGCCGAGCACGTGGGGCCCATCAAGAAGCTGGCTGACGAGCTCCGCCCCAAGGCGTCGAACCTCGTCGTGCTCGGGTTTGGGCAATATCGCCCTCCAGTCGGCCCTGCGGAGCCCGACCTGGAATCTGACGCCCGACGACCAACGCGGCGGGCCCCGGCTCTTCGTCCTCGACAACGTGGACCCGGCGAACGTCGCGGCGGTGCTCGACTTCTGCAAGTCCACCGGCGGGCTTGAGCGGACGATCTTCAACGTCGTGAGCAAGTCGGGCGAGACGGCCGAGACCGCCAGCCAGTTCATGATCATCCGCGACCTGCTCAAACGCGAGTTGGGCGACAGCTACGCCAAGAACATCGTCGCGATCACCGACCCCGAGAAGGGGACGATGCGCCAGATCTGTGATGCCGAGGGATTCGTCACGCTCCCCGTGCCCGAGGGCGTGGGTGGGAGGTTCAGTGTGCTCAGCCCCGTGGGCCTCTTCAGTGCCGCGATGTGCGGCATCGACATCGAGGCGCTCCTCGACGGCGCCCACGCGATGGATCAGCGCTGCGCGAGTGAAGAACTCGCCAAGAACCCGGCGGCCATGCTCGCCACGGTGCTCGTCGAACTGGGCACACGCAAGGGCAAGCCCAACCACGTCATGATGCCCTACGCGAGCGCCCTCTACCTGATGGCCGACTGGTACCGCCAGCTCTGGGCCGAGAGCCTGGGCAAGGAGAAGGACCTCTCGGGCGACGAGGTCTTCGCCCCCATCAAGGCGCTGGGCACCACAGACCAGCACTCGCAGGTCCAGCTCTACCGCGAGGGCCCCAACGACAAGGTCATCGGCTTCCTCGAAGTCGACAGCTTCGGCCCCCACACCGGCCCCATCCCGACGGGCCTGGGCGTGGCGAATCTGGAGTATCTCGAAGGCTCGACCCTGCGCGAGCTGCTGATCGCTGAGAAGCGGGCGACGGAGTACGCCCTCAACGAGAGCCAGCGCCCCAACTACACGATCAAGTTCCCCAGGATCGACGAGACCCACATCGGCGAGTTCATCATGCTCTGGCAGATCGCCACGGCCTACGCCGGCCTGATGCTGAATATTGATGCCTACGACCAGCCGGCCGTCGAACTCGGCAAGCGGGCGACGTTCGGGCTGATGGGGCGGAAGGGGTTTGAGGAGTTCAAGGCGAAGGTGGATGAGGGGTTGGCTGAGACGGGGTATAAAATCTAATATCAATTTTTGAATCATGAGCCAACATGACAGCATTCAACTTGAGTCATTGACAACCGACAGCTTCGCCACTCTTGCAGGATTGCTTAGGGATTGCTGTGACAAACTGGAACTCAAACCTCCACCCACATCACAACTTGGCAAATTCCTAACTCAATGCGATTTCATTGCAGGCTTTGGCAGCAAAGGACTTTTTGATACCGACGGGCCAGCCGAAAGAAACAGCAAGTCGCTCTCCGACGCATTCATTAATTACCGAGCATTTACCCTCTTAGCAAAAGCACTGCTCTTCGCTAGGGACGCAAACGACATTGGGCAATACAAGCAATTCTTACGAAAAAATATCTCAGAAACACATGGGCTCGATCATCAATCTCTTGATCGAATATTTGAACTTGTTGTCGCTGGATCAATGGCAACCACAGGCTGGAACGTCTCATTTGCGGAACCTGACGTCATCGTCACTCCGCCGGAACCCATGCCAGCTTTTGGTATTTCCTGCAAACGCCCGCGAGACATTCGGTCCGCATCACGCATAGTCGAGGAAGCCGCCAAAAAGATTAAGGACCACAAAATATATTCTTGTATTGTTATTTCTACAGATATTATTTGCGCCGGCACAGGTCCTGAATACAAATCCGTATATTACCAATGCGAAACAAATGCACAGTTGCGACAACATCTTGAGAATCGCATTGAAGAACAGCTATCAGCACTCGAAAAGACAATTGCGAAGTTTGCAAACGAATATGTGATTGGCATAATTCTTACCGCCAGTGCGAGCGGCGTATCAAAAAACCCTTCCGCAGTTGTTTGGGCCAGAGGAATAAAAGCCGCCCCCATACTTACTGTCCCAGGATTTGGAACCGTAACTAATTTCGTCAAAGAACGACTGAACACAATTTAACTCCAGCACACACCTTGGTACTCGAGAAGATTGACTATGCATCCCACCCACATCCCCACCAAGCTCGCCAGCTTCTCCGAGTGCTGGTCGCCCAAGATCGTCGCATTTCTCTTTCTGCTACTCACAACCACGACTGGCTGCAAAGACAAGGACAGCCTCTCTTCTTATGCATCAGAGTGGCTGAAAGGAAACCCGAACCGAACCGCCAATATCGATGTGATTCCATCTGAGTTCGATGACAGACCCGCGGTCGAAAATCTTGTCCGCTTTCAGTGGTTTGGCCGCGACATTGGGACACCAGACGTTGAATATACACTGGGCGAGCACGGATCTTTCAAAACTGCATCAAACGAGTATGGACACATCATCACAGTCGCTCCGACTTCGCACGAAGAGGAGGCGTCAAGCAGGTTGAATGATCTGAATATTTTCTTGCGCCTCTGGCCTTCGGAGTATCAAGATATCGGCCGAGCAGAATTTGAGGTTGCAGCAACTAATTTCGAGGGTTGGTTTAGAAGCGTTCTGAGCCAATCCTCCGCGACATTTCAGCAAGCCGCCAATGCTGATGATGCTTCAATCGTTTTTCGCGGCTGGGCCAAGTCGTTATGGGGCACGCTCTCACGCGGATGCGAAATCTACGACATCGGCGAGTTCACTGTGATCGTATTTAAGGGCTACGAACCCCCCGAAGGCGAGCACAAGAAGATGCATGTTGATTTCATCGATGAAACTACAGTCCAACGTCTAATCATCGAATCTGACACATGGCAGAACACCGAACTTCTAGCGAAGTATGCGATCGCCGGCTACGGGTTTGCCCCTGAGTAAGCCTTCGGCACTTGGTAGTATCATCACACTATGCACCCCACCCACATCCCCACCAAGCTCGCCAGCTTCTCCGAGTGCTGGTCGCCCAAGA
>CAXBOF010000156.1:0-5616 GCA_963977205.1 uncultured Phycisphaera sp.
GAACCGAGTCCATGCTCTCGAAGATCGCGGTGACCTCGTTGACCAACGCGCGGATCTGAGGGTACTCGGCGTCGAGCAGCGACCGTTCCATCACGCTCGCATCGTCGAGCACTTCTTGGATGCTCTCGGGCGAGATGTCGGGGATGGATTCGATCGTTTCGACAGCGGTCTTGGCCTTGATGTAATAAAAACTGACGTTGTTCGCCCTGCCGTCATCACCCCACGGGCGACCCAGGCCGCTGAGGTTTGGAGGCCCGACCTCGCGCAGCATGCGCTGGGGCAGGAAGGTGCTCATGACGGGCACCTCGTACAGGTCGTACGCGCCGGTCTTCTTGCCGAACCAGAGCAGCGCATCCATCGCCATCATCCAGAACGCGCCCACAAAGAACACGCCGATGACGCCCAGCGAGAACATCGCAAGTTTGTTGCGCCGGAACTTGCCGGCACCGCGGGATTGGAGCAGTCTCTTGATCATGACAGCCTCACCCGCGGGTCAACAACCGCGTACAGCACATCCGTCAGGATCACGGTCCCGATCACGACCGCGGCAAAGAGCGCAGACATGTACTCGACCACCGGGAAGTCCTTGGCGTTGATCGCGGTGATCAGCGCACGCCCCATGCCCGGGATGCCGAAGTAGACCTCAAGAAGAATCGATCCGACGATCAGGAACGGCAGACTGATCATCACCCGCGTGATGATCGGGATCATCGCGTTCTTGAGCATGTGTACGAACATGATCTTCTTGCTGGTGGCACCCTTGGCCCGGGCGGTGATGATGTAGTCCTTGCCCGTTTCCTCGACCATGACCGCTCGGTAGAAGCGTGTGTCGTAGCCCATCGCGACGATGACTGAGATCAGAACGGGCAGGCCGCAGAACTTGAGCCACCCCGAGATCGCGTGCCCGGGAGAAGTCAGCCAGTATTTGATCGACGAGAGCTGCGTGTTGTAGCCCTCGACCTCAAAGGGCAGAAGCCCCATGCCTTTCGAACCCAGCACAAAACCGCCGACATACTGCCCGATGATGATGTAGACCAGAAAGCTGATACTCATCCCGAGCACTGCTAAGAGCATGAGTGTCTGATCGATTCTTTGCCCTCGAAAGAACGAACAGGTCAGGCCGATGGTGATCGAGATCGCCGCGGTCAGAAAGAGCGAGGGCACAGTGATCATCGCCGTCGCGGGGACCGCGTTGGTGATGATGTCCGATACCTCTCGCTCCTGCTCCCAGGATCTCGCCGAGAAATCGAGCGTCACAAGCTTCCCGACGAACGAGAAGTACTGAACATAGAAGGGTCGATCGAGCCCCATGTTCTCGCGCTTCTGCTGGATCTGCTGCTCGTCGGCACTCTTGCCGAGGTACGCGTAGACCGGGTCATTGACCCTGAGCGCGAGCATGACGAACAACAGGATGCCCAGGTAGACCGGGATGTTGTACAAGATTCGACGAACGATGTACGCCCACATGCAGACGATACCTCCGGGAAGTCAGATCAGAAGAGCTGACCTCACGGCCGCTTTGAATCATCCACATCGAGGAACTTAAACCACGAGTAATAACGCTCGGTCGGCTTGCAGTTCATCAGCCACGGGTTGATCAGGTAGTAGCGTGTCCGCGCCATCGACCCAACGAACGGGGCATCCTCGATGAGCATGTCGCGCATCTTGACATAGATCTCCGTCCGCTCGGGGCCGGGGGTCATCGTGCGGATCTGCTCGTACATCCTGTCGTACTCGGGACGCTTGTAGTTGTAGTGATTCGAGCCGGGCGACTCGTTGGGGCCGTAGAACAACGCGAGGTTGTTCTCGCCGTCCGGGTAGTCACTCGACCAGGCGAAGCCGAAGAACGGCCCCTTCTTGTTGTTGATGAAGTCGATGAGCGTCGAGAAATCCACCAGGTTCGGCTCGATGATGATGCCCACCTTGGCGAGCTGACGCTTCATGAGTTCGACCTGCTCGGCGTTGTTGCCGCCGCCGCTGGTGTAGAACTTGATCGGGGGCAGTCCCTCGCCGTTCGGGTAGCCAGCCTTTGCGAGCTTCTGGCGTGCCAGTTCGAGGTTGGTGCCGCGATAGCTGACCGGTGCGCGCCCACCCTCGGGGTGCCCGTCGAGACCGGGAGGAATCGGACCGTCATACTGAACGGTGTTGCCCTGGTAGAAAGTCGTACTGAACTCGTCGAGGTTGATCGCGAGATTGATCGCCTGACGCAGGGCTTTCTTCTCTTCCGAGTAGCCGCCGACGAGCGGGTCTTCCATGTTGAAGCCGCGGAAGATGAAGTCGAGAAGTGCGTTGCTGTGATCTCGAACGCCGCTGCGGCGCATCTCGGGCTTGAGCCGCTTGGTGCGGGGGTCGAACGCCTGCTCGTAGTACTCCGCGGGGACCTCGGTGTATCCGATCGTGCCCTCGCTGAAGCGCAGCCACATCGGCTGATCCTCGACGAACATGCGGAACTCAAGGCGATCGAGGAACGGCACACGCTGACCGGCAGCGCGGTGCAGACGGTTGCGACGATCCTCGCTCGTCCACTCATCCTCGGCCGGGTACAGCACCTCGTGATAGTTCGGGTTGCGCACGAGCTTGAGGTGCTTCTTGGGAATGAAGTCTTCAAGAAGAAACGGCCCAGTGCCGACTGGGTTGAACGAGAAATCCTCGCCGTACATCTCGACGGCCTCACGGGGCACGACCGAGGTCTGGAACATGCTCAGCACATACAGGAAGCGGTAGACCGGCTCCACAAGAACGATCTCGAACTCATGATCGTTGATGATGCGGAAGCCCTCGACCGGCTCGTCGTAACTGAAGTTTTGGGAGCCGACGAACTTGTTCTTGTAGTCGTTGAACCCCAGGATCGTGTTGTCGATCAGCCACCAGTTCTCGTACTCATACCGCGGATCCGCGAGGCGGCGGATCGAGTAGAGAACATCCTCGGCAACCATCTCACGGCCCTTGCCGCCGGGGAAGCACTCGTCATCATGGAACATGACCCCGGGCTTGAGCTTGAAGTTCCAAGTCAGCCCGCCGTCTTCTGACGTGGGCATCTCGGTTAGGAGCAACGGCTCCATCTCCATCGGGTCTGTGTACTTGCTGATCAGCAGAGTTTCGTACAATTGCGAGCAGGCCATGTTGTCGTAGGTGGTCGAGCCCTTAGCCGGGTCGAGGTTCTTGGGCCCGTCCGTCCGGATGGGAAGGATGGCCGATTTCTCGCCGCTCTGCGCCGACGCGGGCGCTGCGACAACGAGCACCGAGAGAACCGATGCAATAAGTCCGATGATCCGACTTGGCCTCAGCATGAAAATGCCTCCGCAATACAAAGGAAAGCCGACCCATTGCAACGCGACTGCGCCGCCCAAGGCCGATTCGAAAGAGTTTAGCGTTGCTGGCTCGGGGCCTCAACGCTTGTGGGTGCGACTTCTGACCGCCCAGCGTACTCAATAAGTCGTGCCAGATCGACAGAATCGAGCCCGCTCGGGCGGATCGATTCAACAAGCCCCTTACGGAACCTGACCGCCTCGGTCGGCGTGAGGCCCAGCGACTCTGAACCCGTAGTGATTGCAGACACAAGCTGCAATGCACGCCATGCATCCGCGTTGGCCGTGCGAAGATCCGAGTACAGCGCGAAGTGTTGCGGGTCGATGAACTCTTCGCCCGATGCACGCTTGTATTGATCGGTCGCGACACCCAGGACCGAACGCACGCGTGCCAGAACTTCCTCGCGGTCCGAATCTTCGACGCCGACAGCCTCGGCCAGCTCACGCCAGGCCTGGCGGAATTCCTGCACGCCCTCGGGGTTCAGTCTCGCCGACGCGATCCGGAAGTCGGCCACGCCGGGCTTGGGGCTCTCGGCCAGATCGACGTGCCAGATCACGCCGTCACGCGCCCACTTGCGCTCGGTCGCCGTCGTCCGGCGGAGCAGGATGCCGCCCTGATCGCCCTGGGCGAGTTCGCCCGACTCGGGGTTGGGCGCAAAGATTTCCTCGGCCGTGCTGAACGTGCTGGCGTTCTCGCGGAATTCGTTGGGCAGCCCCTCGGCCAACGGCACGGTCGTCGAACCCGTCGCGCGGGCATCCAGCACCGTCGTCACATCCGTGATCGCCCCGCCGCCGGTGCCCTCGCGCCGGTTAAAGTAAAGCGACTCGACACCGAATGGACTCGATGCGCGTGTCTGCACGCCGTTGACCTTGGCATTGCCCGTCGGGTCGGCGATCTCGGGCATCGGGCCGGTGCCGACCACGCGGATATCGCTCGAATCAAGACGGACCGAAACACCCGAAACGATGTCGACACCCCGATCGTTTCGGCCGGCCGCGTCGAGCAGCACCTCGGGCTCCTGCGTTGCATCGACTTCGAAGATCTCACTTGTCGCGCGGGTCAGAATATCGATCCGTGGCGCGTTGACACGCAGCGCGCCGGAAGAAGTGAGGTCACCGATCGTCACAATGCCCGAGAGCGATTCGATCAGCAGCGAACCAAGAGCCGTGAGCTTCTCGTTCTGGGCCATGCTGAGATCGCCCGTCGTGCGGATGGTGAATGACTTATCCGCGATGGGTTCTCCATCGTCATCGAACTCGGCGAACACAACGCTTGCAACCTGAGGCACATCGGCCTGCCCATCGCCCAATGTCAGCGAGGCAAGACTCTGTGCGCCACCGATATTCGACGCGAACCGGATGACCGGGATATCACTCCCCGCAGAGCCAGGTCCAGCGGCAACGCTGACATCCGCGGGACCGTTCAGCGGTCCGTTGAAGACCACGTCGCCCCCGGTGGATCGGAAAGACTTGGCACCGGCTGTCATTTCGATCCGATCACGCCCGACCGTCTCACCGAGCAAGAGGTCATCGGATGTTTCGATGTTCTGCGCACCGCCATCGAATCGCACCCCGCCGTTGACGGTGAGCGCTTCGAGAATCAGGCTCCGTTCGAAGCTGGCAAACCCCTCGCCAGTGTCCACAGTCAGCCGCCCCGCCCCGCCGATGAGGTCACGGAAACGGACGATGCCGCCATCGGACTCGACGAGCACATCGTTTTCAATCGTCACCCGGCCGTCAAAGTCGATCTCGCCGCCGGCGCTGGTGAGCACATCGGGCAAGAAAATGCGGTCGCCCATGTAAAGCTGATCGCCCGTGGTCGTGACTTCGGGAAGCGTGTACACACCCGCGTTGAGTGAGAAGCTGTTGAGCGGCGTGAGTGCGCCGATGGTGTTCGAATACAGGAACAACCCCGACCCGCCCATGCCATCAGTCAGATCGATCGCAAGCGAGCCCGCGCCGTCGATCGGCACAATGCGCAGATCAAGATTCTCCCCGCCAGTTGAGATGCTCGCGTCATCCGAAGCGACCACGATGTTGTCCACGCGGAAGAGCTCGGGCGATGACGCAACGCTGATCGCGCCGGTCAGGCGGAGCTGTGAACCCACCACAACAAATCTGCCCAGCGGCGAATCACCTCCGATATTGCCCAGCTCGATCAGCCCCGCAAGATCATCCGTGTCGGTCTCGGTATTGATGACCAGTTCCTGCACACCCGCATCCGCAGCACGGATGGTTGTACCGCCCAGGATCACGTCGCCGCCGACCGCGTCGTCTGGAACCGCATGGCGGCGTAATTTCAAAATGC
>CAXBOF010000157.1:0-5614 GCA_963977205.1 uncultured Phycisphaera sp.
CGGTATCGACCGACCCAATCCAGCCCGCGGGCGAGGCAGGCGCTGTGCGCCGCTCGACCGTGAGCACCTCTACAAACGAATTGACTCTTGCCGACTCGGTCCTAAAGGCCGAACCAACTGGGTCACCACCCGACCCACGAAAAGCCGGTCACTGAGCATAGGTGCAAAGAACGCCACCGTCCTGCTCCCAAAGCCCAGAAAGCCGCTGGAGAGATTTGAACTCTCGACCTCACCCTTACCAAGGGTGCGCTCTACCACTGAGCTACAGCGGCCTCGTCCCGGCCCACCGCCGAGTTGAGGTTCCGATCCTAGCCAAAGCCGCTACGCGGTCAACGCTCTGGCCCTTGCCGAAATCGCCATTCCTCTGAGCGTCCGATCACCCCAGCCAGCCGCTGCCCCAGATTCCCCAGCCGGCACACCCAGAGCATCAGCCCCAATCTTGCCCCCTTCATCCCCGGCAAAGCCCGGATCTCCGCGCACGCTCTGAAAAACCGGAGACACGTATGCACATTCAAAGACCCGCCCACGCGCTCCTCATGGCTGCCGCCCTCGGCTCGGCCCCCGCTGCCCTTGCCCAGGGCATCTACGCCGAGACATGGGACCAGACCAACGCCCGCTGGAACGCCCTTGCCGGCTTCCCAAGCAGGGCTTTGGGCCAAGTCGGCCTCCCCTCAGGCTCCGATCTGACGATCGAGATCCAGAACTCGGCCACTCTCCGTGTCTACGCGGACAACCCGACAACCACCGATATCGGGGTCATCACGCTCCGCACCCAGCCGGGCCAATCGCCCACGCTCCTGATCGGAAAGAACGATCTGCCCCAGCCCAACGCCTCGACCCCCCTCACCCAGATGGCCTGCCGAACACTGGCCGGCGTCAATGCCAACGAGCTCACCCGGGTCCAGATTCACGCCCAGAATATTTCAGGCCCCGGCGTCGAGGTCCACAGACTCATCCGCCTAGACCTGACGGGCGACCTGGATGCCCCCATCATCCACTGGGGCGACAAATCCGACCCCGCCCCCAGCGTCGGGCCGATCGATATCGAGGGCTCGATCACGCCCAAAGGCTCGATCGCCGCCTACGAAGGGAGCATCGGGGCGGTCACGATCGCAGACGATCTCAACGGCCACATCACCGCACGTCAGGGCACGATCGCCTCGATCGATGTCGCCGGCGACATGGGATCCGATGGCCGACCCGCGATCTGGGCCTCGGCTCCCTTTGGCAGCTTCGCGATCGATCACATCACCATCGCGGGAAACATCGGCCGCCCCGGACAGCTTGCCGACATCACCACCGCCGGCTCGATCCGCATGATCGAAGCCGACGAGATCCGCGCCAACATCGATCTCGAAGCAGACCCCGCTATTCCCGGCTTCATCGCGGGGCTGACCACGCGCACCGGCGGCTACGAGGGTTTGCTCCGCGCCCGCACACTCACGAGCTTCGGCGGCTGGGACATCGCGCCGTGCTTCGTCTCCATCGCGGGCGATCTCGAGGGCGAGTTCGTCTTCACCAACGCGATCCGAAATGAAAGATCCGCCGGCCCCGAGATCGACATCGCCGGCACCGTCACCGAAACATCAAGCATCATTATCGGCTCCATGCCCGTCACCAACACCGGCATGCCCGCCGGCGAGATCTTCGTCCGGGCCGAGCAAGGCCTTGCGGGCCAGATCATCGTCGGCAAGGGACAGACCACAGACTTCCCCGCCAACGCGACTATCCGGGTGGGCATCACCTCGCCCAGCATCGTCACCAGCGCCTCCAAGTTCTACGACATCCCATTCGCCAACTTCGGCGGCGGCTCGGTGGGCATCGCGCCCTTCAACTTCCACACCACCGAGAGCTGGCCTCACCACAACGCAACCATCACGCTCGCGCAGAACGAACTCCTCGTCGCCGTCGCCCCTCGCTACTTCGGGCCCGTCTTCACCGACACCAGCGCCCAGATGATCGTCGAGCACCTCGCGCCGAACACGCAGACCTGGATCGATCGCTCCGCCGACTTCTCGACCGAGGTTTCCACGAGCCCCATCGGCGACCGCACCACCGTCGTCCACGCGCTCGGCACCGCCAGCTTCACCGCCGGTCAGTGGCGCCTCCGCCCGGTCGAGGGCTCCATCCTCTCGGCCCGCGCCATCGACACACCCGCCGTCCGATTCGTCAGCGAGTACGACGACAACACCTACCGCTTCACCGTCGCCGGCGGCTCAAACTGCCCGCCGCCTCCGGGGCTCGGCAGAACCAACAACACCCGCATCACCTTCGAAGAGTCCGACGGCATCATCAGGGCGAACTGTCCGTAATTTCGTCCGGAACACGGAGTTTCCCAGCCGCGCAAAACGTCCGCCACGCATAGGAATATCGAACCGCTCCCGCGAATACAAACACTACGAACAAGACCGATCCACCAAGAAGCCAAACGTTGAGCGGTGGATCAATCTCTATCCAATGCACCTGTTGACCCCCAATCAGTGGATGCGTCTGAATCGCAGCTTCAGGTATTGGACCTTCAACGATCTTGCTGGCTTTGTTGACAAGATACGAACCACCGGTTGTAGAAATCACAATATAGCCCGGGACCAGGGCATACCTGTCGAAATCACCATCCAGAACTGCTGACTTCTGATAACAGAGGGCAAAATAGCTGCCACTGATTTGCAGAATCTCGTAACCGTCTCCGAGATCAACATACTCTTCAAATCCAGGAGCGATTGATTTGCCCGGAATGAGACATATCAACAGCATGATCACCTTGACCATCAATATCACTCCGCCGGAACGCATCGCCCATCCGCCCACGCGCGCAGCGCCACCATCCGCTCGGCCATCGTCACACTCAGCGGCGGTGACTCCTCGATCTGCGCCAGGAGCGATTTCGTGTCCACACTCCGCTTCGCCGCCGACGCCTCGTGCCGAGCCGAGATGATCGCCTGCTCGATCTCGGCGCCGCTGAACCCGTCGCTCGCCTCGACCAGCTCCGCCAGATCAAAGCCGCCCGGATCCATGCCCCGGCGTTTCAGATGAATCTCAAAGATCGCCCGCCGGGCCTTCTCGCTCGGCAGGTCCACGAAGAAGATCTCGTCGAACCTTCCCTTGCGCAGGAGTTCGGGCGGCAGCGCCTCGATGTCGTTGGCGGTTGCCACCACGAACACCGGCTCGCGGTGCTCCTGCATCCACGTCAGCAGCGCGCCGAACATGCGCCGGCTGAGCCCGCCGTCGGTCGCCTGGCTCGCGCTGCCCGCGAACGCCTTCTCGATCTCGTCGATCCAGAGCACGATCGGAGCCATCAACTCCGCTTGACGGAGCGTTTGCCGTAATCGCTGCTCGCTCTCGCCGATGTATTTGTCGTAGAGCGCCCCGACATCCATGCGCAGCAGCGGCCGCTGCCACGCCGTCGCGATCGCCTTGGCGCACAGGCTCTTGCCCCCGCCCTGAACACCCAGCAGCAAGACGCCCCGGGGCTGATCCCCCGATGATTCCAGCGCGTGCTCACGCACTTTGAGCCAGCGTTTGAGGCGGTCCATCCCGCCGATCTCGTCCAAACTCGCAGGGGCTGCGGTGAACTCGAGCATCCCGTCCGACTGCACCATCTCGCGTTTGAGCTGGACGACGCGCTTGATGTCCCGCTCGTTGAGTTTGTCATCGTCGCGCACGATATCCGCGACAACCTGAGCCGCTCGGCGGCGCGTCAACCCGCGCAGGTTGGCGACAATCACGCTTAGGTGTCGCTTCGTCAGATCGATATTCACAGCACGCGACACATGCAGCCGCTTGACAGTCTCGCGCACGATCCGTTCGAGTTCTTCTTCATCGGGCAGCGAGAGCTCAAGACGAGTCGCAAGAGCCGTCACGATGCCAGGCAACTTCTCGGCGTGATCGATCATCACAACCGCCCCGCCGCGCCGTTCCATTGCTGCGACCAGATCGCGCAGCCCTCGCACAGCCGCCGGTTCGTCCAGATGAGCCGCGATGTCCACGAGGCACACGACCTGAGACTGGTTCTGATAACCAAGGTGGTACAAAGCCGCTGCGGGGTTGGTTGTGTTGTCGACTGGCACTGGGCGGTCGAGCAGCCCGTCGTAGACCCCGCTGAGCACTGTCCAGATCGCCAGCCCGCGATCACCCAGGGCCACCTGCCGGACGACCTCCAGAGCGTGGTCTTCCTCGTATGTCTGGATCGTGATCAGAGGCCTGCCGGCCCGGATCAATCCCTCTAGGCGTTCTACATCCGTCAGATTACCCACGTTCTCAGCTCCACAGCACCCGATCCCATCGAAGCGCTGGCCTTTGAGGCAACTTCGGGGCACACTCAAGCGTACAGACCATTGTCCCCGGGCACATCTGCCCGGGCGGGTTATCACCGCGACCGACAGCCGGAGAGATGTTCATGCCCCTGCGCCGACCGCTGCCCTGCCTGCTCCTGATGACGCTCGCCGGAGCCGCGTCGGCACAACAAGCCAACCGCGTTCCCACAACGGCCGAGGCCGCCACCGTCCGCACGTCGCTGGGCGCGATGAAGCTAAGCATCTTCAACCCCGCGGCCCGCGAATCGCTCGCAACCGTCCGCGATCTCTCCCCCGGCAAGCCGGGCGTGGCGGCCGAGCCGATCACGCTGACGAGCCGTGTTTTCGTGCAAGCAACCGACGCCGCGATGCGCTCTCTCACCGAGGCGGGCTACACACTCGCGCCCGCGCCTGCGGGCTTCGTCACCATCGACGCGGGCTCGATCGCAAGCGCGAGCAAGCTGGCAAGCGCCATCGCGGACGTGCCGGGCGTTGCGAGCGCCTCCGTTGAAGCCCGCGCCGAGCTCGGCCCCCGCAACAGCCTCAACGATGAGTTCTACCCGCTCGCCTGGCACCTCTTCAACGAGGACTCCGAGGGCCACGACGTCAACGCCGAGGCCGCCTGGAAAATGGGATACACGGGCGAGGGCATCACCATCGGCGTGATCGACTCGGGCGTCTACGGCTTCCACCCCGACATGGCTGGCAAACGCAACACCGACCTCACGCAGAGCGGGCCGTCGTCCTTCCACGGCACGGGCGTTGCGGGCATCGCGGTCGCCATCGGTGACAACGAAGAGGGTGCCGCTGGCATCGCGCACGGCGCGGACTACGGCAGCCTGTACTACTCCGCGTCGGGCGTGGCGACCGTCAATGCCGACGCCTTTGCGCGGCGCAACGACATCGCCGATATCAAGAACAACTCATGGGGCCCCTTCGACAACGGTCAGCTCCGCTCGATCAGCGACATCGAGAACGAGGCGCTCATCACCGCCGCGACAACAGGGCGCGACGGCAAGGGCACGATCTTCGTCTGGGCTGCGGGCAACGGCGGGGCCGCGGATCGCGTCGATTACGACCCCTACGCATCCAGCCCCTACACCATCGCCATCGGCGCCATCACGCACGAGGCCGAGCGCGCCAGCTACTCCGAGCGCGGCTCGTCGCTCTTTGCCGTCACCTACTCCGATGGCTCGGGACGCTCGATTGTCACGACCAGCAACTCTTCATCAACGCCCTACAGCTTCAACTTCGGTGGCACCAGTGCCGCGGCACCGCTCGCCTCGGGGCTCATCGCGCTTTGCCTCGAAGCCAACCCGGAT
>CAXBOF010000158.1:0-5590 GCA_963977205.1 uncultured Phycisphaera sp.
CCGCCAATCGCCCACGCCTATGCTTGGCCTCATCCCCTGGAGAAGCGACCGATGACCGAGATCAAGGCGACAAACGTTCACTGGCACGACGGCAACCTGACCCGCGAAGAACGCTGGAAGGCACTGGGATCAAAGGGATGCACCCTCTGGTTCACCGGGCTCTCGGCCTCGGGCAAATCCACCGTCGCAAGCGCCCTCGAGCAGGTCCTCGTCCAGCAGGGCGTCAACGCCTACCGCATGGACGGCGACAACATCCGCATGGGACTCAACAAAAACCTCGGCTTCTCCGCTGACGACCGAGCCGAGAACATCCGCCGCATCGGCGAGGTCGCCAAGCTCTTCGCAGACAACGGCTCCATCGCCATCACCAGCTTCATCAGCCCCTACAAGGCCGACCGCGACACCGCCCGCGCCCTCCACGACGAGGCCGGCATCCCCTTCTTCGAAGTCTTCGCCGACACACCCCTCGAAGAATGCGAGAAGCGCGACCCCAAGGGCCTCTACAAAAAAGCCCGCGCCGGCGAGATCAAAGGCTTCACCGGCATCGACGACCCCTACGAATCCCCCGAGAACGCCGAGCTCGTCCTCAAGTGCGCCGAGAAGTCCATCGACGACTGCGTCGCCGACTGCATCAACATGCTCAAGGCCAAGGGAATTGTGAGCTAACAGACCCGCCCTCTCCCGCGCCCCGTGGGAGAGGGTGCCGAGCGCAGCGAGGCGGGTGAGGGTCTTCGCCTTTGGGTCATCTCCAATCTGGGGAGAGGGCCGGGCTGAGGGCGTCTTCGTTCCTCCACTCCCCGGTGGGACGGGCTTCCAGCCCGTCGCCTCATGCTCTCGTTCTCCGAGTCACCGCCTTCTTCGGAACGCCACCAACACCACACCCAGCACCCCAGCGCTCGCCGGCGCCGGGATGGTCAGGACGAAGCCTTCGAGGTGCCCGCTCTCCCAACTCTCATGCCGGGCTGTGCCGACGATGGTCGAGCCGTCGCCCGACACGCCGGACACAGCAGTAATCCGCCACCCTGTCATATCGATGCCAAGACTTGTCGCGAAATCGGTGAGCGGGATCGGTGCCATTTGATCTATCCAGATCACGCGGTCATTGCCGATTCCGTTGAGATGAACCGATTCTCCGACGATCACCGAGCCGTCGTCGCTCATGCCGCGGAGATTGCTGAATGAGTGGCCGTCAAGCAGCGGAAGCGGCGTCAGCCCGCCGTCGCGGGTCCAGTAGGCGGCCCTCGCTCCCCCGCCGATCGTGGTTTCACCCGCGAAGAACTCGCCGTCCGCGCTGACGCGCGACATCGCCCCGGCGCCGTCCAGCATCTCGAATGAAGCCGTGTCCGGCGAGTACAGCCAGGCACCCGAGGCCGACTTGCCGAAGATGCGACCGTCAGAAAGAACTGCCCGTGCCGAGCTGTTGAATTGATCGTCATTGGCGCTGGGAAGTGGCAGCTCGGTCAGGCCATTTACATTGTCCCACTGGATCGCGCGAAAGAGGCCCGCCCCTGTTGATGAAAAAGCGAACGAGCTCGCACCCACGCCATATCCATCATCGGTGATATCACTCAGGTACGAATCTCTCTTGCCGCCGGGGAGATCACCGATTGCTACCGTACCAAGCTGATTCGACCAAACAAAGCCAATCGGTCCGCCTCCCGAGCCATGTGTCCCGGTGATAAACCGACCCGAAGGAGATGTGGCATACGGCAGGTAGTCGTTTGTATCCGGTAGTATCGGGATCTGTGTCATTCCGGGTCCCGAGGACCACTGAAAGCCGACAATGCCGGCAAACGATACGGTTGAATACCCGACGACGGTGCTGCCGTTATGCGATGTCCCTAAAGCATGGCTGACGGGGTTTCCGCCAGCTAGATAGCCGACGGTCTGGAACGAGGCCTGTGCAAATGTGCCTGTCGTTGATGTCGCCATAAGTCCCAGCAGAACATACTGAATGGTGTTCATGATTCTGTCTCCTCAAATGTTCCTGCATGCCGCAAGGCATGCAGGAACAAAAAACCCGGCATCATTCGCCAGTGATATTCGGCAGCACAATCAAACTGCTCGATTCTGTTCGTGTGATGACAACCTCATCAAACCCGTCGTTGTTGAGATTCACACAGAGCACGCGGTCCAGGCCCCCGCTCTCGGTCGACTCATACGGGACGTAGTGCCCGTTCTCGATGCGTTTACCGCGTGCCATGACCACGCTCCATCTCTATAACAGTGCGTCAGAACGTCACGACCCGGCCAATTTCATCGACGGCCACAGGATATAGGACGCCGCCCAAGGCCACGGGTTCCCGGCTCCAGCATGAATTCTGCCACGCCTTCGGCCCCCGCCCACCAATCGCCGCGCCCTCTGTGGTAGGCTGGAAGCCCGAATAACACCATGTCCAAGCCCGGGGAGTCCCTTCCGATGCAGAAGCCGTTATCCATCGTCCTCGCCGCGGGTCTCGCCGCCTGCGCGAGCGCCCAGTCCACAACCGAATCCGCCGCCCTGCGCATCATCGACGCCCCAGTCGTGAATCTGCCAGCAGAGGCCGAGTCGGCTGTGCCCGTCATAGTTGACGCCTCGGCCTTCGCCGCCGGCACAGCGCTCATGCCGCTGGGCACGGGCGAAACACTCCGCATCAGCATCGACCGCACCCGGCAGAACTCGGACATCTCCACCAGCTGGTCGGGCACCGCCCACGGCGTCGAGCACGGCTGGTTCAGCTTCGTCCAGTACGACGACGCTTTCCACGGCATCATCGGCGCAGGCGAACTCGGCAAATTCGAACTCCGAGCCTCGGGCCAGTCCACCGCCGACGGACAGCCCGTCTACAACCTCGTCAAAATCGATGAATCCAAATACCTCGGCTGCGCGATCGACGATCTCCCGCCCGCCGCAAACCGCGGCATCAGGCCTGTCGATATCTCCGCAAAGCCAAAACCGAACACAAACCTCGGCACGCATAACCACGCTGGCGACACGGGTGAGCCGCTCTTCAACGTCGACGACGGCTCCGTCATCGACGTCATGATCGTCTACACCGCTGAAGCCCGCAACGGCTGGGGCGGCACAAACAACATCATGGCCCTCGCCCAGAACTGCATCGACACCTCAAACATCGCATACACCAACAGCAACATCGGCCCGCTCGAACTCAACCTCGTCCACGTCGAGGAAGTCAGCTACTCCGAATCCGGCAGCGCCTCCACGGACATCTCCCGCCTCCAGGACGACAACGACGGCTACATGGACAACGTCCACCCGCTCCGCGACGCCAACGGAGCCGACCTCGTCGCCCTACTCGTCGATGGCTTCAACGCCTGCGGCGTCGGGTTCCTCGCGCCCTACGACGAGCACCTCGGCTTCACCGTCACCGATACCGGCTGCGCGGTGGGCAACCTCAGCTTCCCCCACGAGATCGGCCACAACATGGGCGCCCACCACGACCGCGACAACGCCGGCAGCGCACCGTTCCCCTACGCCTACGGCTGGCGCTGGGACGGCAACAACGGCACGCAGTACCGCTCCGTCATGGCCTACTCACCGGGCTCGCGCCAACCCTACTTCTCAAACCCCGATATCAACTTCCAAGGCGCACCCACAGGCGTCGAGAACTCCGAAGACAACGCCCGCTGCCACGACAACACACGATTCAGCGTCTCCAAGTTCCGCGACTCGATCAACACCAACACATGCGCCGCCGACACCAATGGCGACGGCATCCTCAGCCCAGCCGACTTCAGCGCCTGGGTCGCCGCCTTCAACACACAAGCACCCGCCTGCGATCAGAACGACGACGGCTCATGCACGCCCGCCGACTTCTCCAGCTGGGTCGCCAATTACAACGCCGGCTGCCCATAACCAACAGCCCGCAACCTTAAAACAAACAAGCCCCTCGCTCAAGGCGGGGGGCTTGTCGTATGAAAACTTGGGAGTTCCGTGTAGATTACTTATTATTGTAGTAATCCAGATTGATCTGAATGTACTTGCTCCACTCCTCGGGCAGGTCTTCTTCCGGGTAGATCGCCTTCACCGGGCACTCATCCACGCACAGCCCGCAGTCGATGCACGTGTCGGGGTCGATGAAGAGCTGATCGGACGTCTCGAAGTCCTCATCGTCCTTCGTGGGGTGGATGCAATCGACCGGGCAAACCTCGACACACGCGGTGTCCTTGGTCCCGATGCACGACTCGCCGATGATGTGTGACATAACCCAATCCCCGTCTGATAAGTCCGCCCGTATTTGGGCCTGCCGGGCATCATATCGGCGAGGCACGCCTTCATCTTCAAGGCCGTCACCAGAGCCGCTCTCACCCCGCTCACCGACAGTTAAAGCCGGATCGCAACCCCGCTGACTCGCTTGTCTTCAGCCTTTGGATAGTCCCGAGCCCCAATCAGCGTCAGGCTAGGCCCGATCGCAATCTCAGCCGCTGCGACCAGCCGCTCACCGGGCTTGCCCACAGCCTCGTCCGCAAACGCTTTAATCCGCAGGCGAAGCTGATCGCGGAAGACCTCCTGTGCATCGCTCGCAAGATCGCCCTCATTCACCAGCCGCTGGGTCAGCATGTCGGCATCAAATTCCAGAGCTCCGCTTTGCGGGTCATACCGCCAGGGAGCAAGCTGCGCCGATCGGTACGCCTGCTCGGTGATCAGCCTCTGCTGAGCGAATTTCAGGTTCCGCTTCTCGAGCTCTTTCCGCGTGCGAGCCAGGCTCTGAGTTCGTTCGCGGTTCTTGTCGTGGTTGTCACGCAGTTCCGCGTTCTCTTTCTGAAGTTCGGGCAGCGCCAGCACCCCGGGCACCACCCGCAAGAGCGCAAACACCGTCGCCCAAGACACCGCAGCCGTGATAACTTTCATCACCGCGCTCAGGCGGTACACCGGCTCATAAAAAAGCACCGCCTCCACAAGGTGCGTCAACCCGCACGAAGCGATGAACGCCACGAACAACCACAGCACGCGCCCGAAGGGCAGCTGGTTTCCCTTCCGCCACGCCATGATCCCGAGCGATATCGGGATCGCCGCGTAGGCCAAGAAGATCAGGATGTCCCCAATGATGTGCGTCCAGCCGTGCAGGAGCGACCACTCGCCGCACTCCCATCTGGGCACGAAACCGGTGGTATCAAAGATCGAGCCAATCCCATAGAGCATCGGAGTCCCCTCCCATCTCAGTCGACCCGGTCAGAACCAATTTCAACACACCCGTCGCAGGTTCAGAATGTGGATATGTAATAGGAGCACAGATGGAAAGAGGCAACTAGTGGTTGGCCCAAGGCTTAGCCAACGATCTGCAGCTCGCCAAGGCTCCCGATCACCCGCGTCGCCCCAGCCTCCTCGAGCTTCTTTGCGGGTGTCAGTCCCGCCAGCGCCACCACCCGCATCCCCGCCCGAAGCGCCGCCTCGACGCCGCTGACCGAATCCTCGATCACCACCGCATCGGCGGGCCTCGTCCCCATACGCTCGGCCGCGTGCAGAAAGAGCCCGGGCTCGGGCTTCCACACACCTACGTCGTACGCGCTGTAGATCCGCACCTCGCCGGCGTGGTCAAACCGATCGAACAACCCCGCGCTCGTCAGCGACGCCTCCATCTTGTTCATC
>CAXBOF010000159.1:0-5581 GCA_963977205.1 uncultured Phycisphaera sp.
GAACGAGGTCCACGACTCCGCTGACCCCCACGCGGCCCCCCACGCTCGCCACCCCGCTGAGGCCTCGGCCCGTTGCGGGGACCACGCTGCTGCGGCCGCTCATCGCGGTCACGCTCATCAGCGGGCACCGGCTCAAGCTTGGGCAGCGCCTCGGGCAGGTCGATCGCGTCGATCCGGTTGCTCGTCAAACGCTCGATCGAGCGGAGCAGCCCCCGCTCGCTCTTGTCGCACAGGCTGATGGCGATGCCGGTCTTGCCAGCACGCCCCGTCCGACCGATGCGGTGCACGTACGCCTCAGCTTCCATCGGCAGGTCGTAGTTGTACACGTGCGTGATGCCATCAACGTCCAGACCACGAGCAGCAACATCCGTCGCCACGAGCACTCGGCTCTTGCCCGAGCGGAACATCTCAAGCGCCAGCTTCCGCTGGTTCTGCGACTTGTTGCCGTGAATCGTCGAGCTCATCACGCCCCCACGACCCAGGACCTTGGCCAGCTTGTCGGCCCCGTGCTTGGTCTTGGTGAACACCAGGCAGCGGGTGAAATTGTCTCGACATCCGTCTCGGTCAGCAGGTGCTGCATCAACGCCGGCTTCTGCTGACGCGACACGAAGTAAAGCCCCTGCTCGATCTTGGGCGCAGCCGAGGCCACCGGGTCCACCGCCACGCGCACCGGATCGGTGAGCAGCGAGTTGGCAAGGTGCATGATCTCCTTGGGCATCGTCGCCGAGAAGAGCAGCGTCTGGCGCTCCTTGGGCACCTTCGAGGCGATCTTGCGGATCGGATCGATAAAGCCCATGTCCAGCATCCGGTCCGCCTCATCGAGGATGAACACCTCGATCTTGGACAGGTCCACATAGCCCTGCTGCATCAGGTCCATCAAACGACCGGGCGTCGCAACGATGATCTCGACGCCACGATTGAGCGCCTTGACCTGATGGAACTGACTGACGCCACCAAAGATCGCCGTCTGGCGAAGCCCGGTGTGCCTGCCGTAGTTGGCAAAGCTCGCCTGGATCTGGGCCGCAAGCTCACGCGTGGGCGACAGGATCAGAGCGCGAGGCTTGACCGGGCCGCGACCACGCTTGTCGGGCTTGTGCGCCAAGAGGCGGCTGAGTGTCGGGATCGCAAAGGCCGCCGACTTGCCCGTGCCCGTCTGCGCACTGCCGAGCACGTCGTGCCCCTCCAGTGCCGGCGGGATCGCCTGGGCCTGGATCGGTGTCGGCGTGTCGTAGCCGATGTCTTTGAGTGCTTTGAGAATGGGTGCGGGAAGTGAAAGAGTGTCAAAATTCTGCAAACAGATGCTCCAATGGCAGCGCACACCATCCGTGCACTGACCGTTTCGTACGGGCATGTCTCGCCCAATCCGATTGGAACAAGAAGGCCGGTCGGTTGAGCGTCCGCGAAAAACCAAGGCGGACGCTGCCGACAGATTCCCGGGCTGATCGAGCTGGAATGCTCGGATCAAGTCCTCCGGGACCACCGGCGATGTGCACAAGTCTAGGCCATACAAAGTGCAAGCAGCGCCAATTCCCAATTTCTTGACGCTCAATTCAGGATGAACCCCGATTCATCCGCCTCCCAAGCCGCATTTCATCTGCCCGCCCCATACTCAAACCATGCCAAGCACCACCGCCGGCGAGCACAAAGGCTCTCTCTTCGATTCCCTGAAGAAGTACTGGACAGAGCTCAAAGAGGCCCCCTCAGGCGAGCGCTTCCGCAACTTCTACGACGTCCGCCAGGAAACCCGCCAGAGCCCCGCTGCCCGCATCGTCTCGATCACCATCGGCATCGCCCTCGTACTTCTCGGACTCAGCATCGGCTGGCTCCCCGGCCCGGGCGGCTTCGTCGCCATCGTCGGCCTCGCCCTCCTCGCCCAGGAATTCCGACCCCTCGCCGCCCTCATCGACGCCACCGAACGCCTCATCGTCCGCACATGGAAAGCCTTCCGAGACCTCCCCACACTCGGACAGGGCGGCATCATCACCGCACTCCTCTGCCTCGGCGTCGGCTTCGCCTACCTCACCTACACCACCGTGCTCACCTGATCTCTTTCTCGATCTCGTGTCGTCAAGCCGCCCCTCCCTGCGGATAGCTCCCAAAGCCCCCACCGTTCGGGGCCTTGAAATCCACAGAGGAGAGACACCCGATGCACCGCACCACACTCACCGCACTCGCACTCGCCATCACCGCAGGCTCAGCAGCCGCCCAGACCACCGTCCCCTTCGCCTCGCCCGGCTGGCAGGACTTCGGCACCACCAACATCACAGGCCTCACCGGCAACTTCCTCCCCGGCTGGACCTCGCTGACCGCCTCACCCGACCTCGGCAACAACCTCTTCTTCATCCCAACCACAAGCCTCTCGGGCGCATCCAATGACGCCGGGCTCTGGATGCTCGGCTACGACCCCGGCTCCATCGGCGCACCATCCAACGAGAGCGCCCGCCTCTCCCTCGACGGCTTCACCATCGGCGATACCTACGAGCTCAGCTTCTTCGCCTCCATCGTCCAGTACTCCGCCGCCGGATGGGTGGGCAACAACGAGCAGCTCGCCATCGACATCGCAGGAGCCAGCATCACGAGCTACACCACAGGCGTCCTCTCCGACGCCATCGACAACGACGGCCTCAACACCTGGGTCCCGCAAATCATCAGCTTCACCGCAACAGCAGGCACCGTCGAGTTCGACTTCAACGCCTCGCCCATCGGCCTCGACACCGCAGGCACCGCCACACGCTTCGGCATCGATGGACTCAAGGCCCGCCTCGTCCCGACCCCAGCCTCCGCCGCCCTCATGGGCACAGCAGGCCTCTTGGCAACCCGCCGCAGACGCTAAGCCCAGTCACGCTCAGCGCCAATCAGTCGAGCGCCGCTTCCAGCCGCTCAATGTTCGCGTGCATGATCTCGCGGTAATCCGGGCTCACAGGATCAGGCCCGGTGCCGGGCAGCTCCGCTGGCGTGAAGTGCACATTGATGAAGGTGCCCACAAACCCCGAGTCGCTCGGCTCGGATTCCCACAAGAGCACCGTCCGCCCCTCGTGGTTGCCGATGGCAGCCGCGATCTCCTCCATCGCCTCAGCCGTCACGCCCTCATCAGGGTCGAGATCCAGATTGGTGATCGTCCACCCGTACCGCTTGGCCAGGTAGTTGTAAGCCGGGTGCGAGGCCAGCAGCTTGACGCCCTCAAGCCTCGGCGTCAGCGCATTGTACGCCGCGTCGAGTTCTTCCAGATCTCGCGTCAACGAGACGAGATTCGTCGCAAACGCCTCGGCATGCTCGGGCCAAGCAGCGCTCATCCCGACCTCAATCGCCTCCGCCTGCGCGATCGCGTGGATCGGGTCCAGCCACGTGTGACCATCAACACCCTGGTGCGAGTGTTCACCCGCAGCACCGTGGCTGTGCGAGATGCCCGACTCGTACTCGATGTAGTCAATCTTGAATTTCCCGGATGCATTGACAATCCGGCTCGACGGCAGACTCGCATGAAGCGCCCACTTCTCAAATTGCGCTCCATTGATCACGATCAGCTTCGCGTTGCGGTACCGCTCCAGCTTCAACCGATCGGGCTGCCAGAAGATCGGGTCCTCACCCGCGGGCACCGGGCAGTCCACCGGGACCAACCCGCCCGCGATCCGCCGTGCAAAGTACGTCGTCGGGTAAAACGTCGTCAGCACCACGTTCTCGTGAGCCTGCCGATTCGCCGCCTCAGCCTGCGCCGACTCTTCCGAGCCGCAGCCAGTCAGCCAAACCATCGAGCACCCAATCATCGTCGCAAACACAACACGCCTCATGGGGAGACCTCCGGGTTCACATGGTATAAATGAAACCGCTCAGAAGCACAAACGCAAGCCCAGCACCAGCGAGCCCGATCACCACCCCGACCGCGATCGACAGCACCAACTGCATCGACACCAGCAGCCCCCGGAACACACCCGAAGCGCCGATCCTGTCGAGCGTCTCAAGCTCACTCTGCCGGAGCCGTGTGCTGAGAATTGAAACGAGCGTTACAAGTAAAAGAGTCACCCCGCCCATCAGAACGATCAGCCAATCAAACACAACCTTGACGCGGAACACCACGTCAAAGAGCTCCTCCACAAGCTCCCCCGGCTCGATCGCCTGGTACCGCCCCGCGTTGTTGATCCTCGCCTTCACAAGCGTCTTGGCCTTGGCGTTCTTCGGGTAAATCAGCACCCCCGAGATCGGCAGCGATGCAGGATCAGCGTGCGCATGGAAGCTGGCGATGTTCTCAGGCGTGATCTCGTTGTACGAAGACATCGACGGGCTGATCGCAACGTGCTCTGGCGTGCGGGCCATCACCATCGCCTCGTCCACCTGAGCCTCATCCACATGCCCGTGCGTCATCCCCTCGAGCACCCACGCCGTCGCGATATCCGTAAACACCGCGTGGTCATCCGCCGACCCCGTCCGCTCAAGCACCCCCACCACCCTCATCTTGAGCGGCGGCGGCACGGACAAGTCATACAGATCCCGCTGATCACTGAAGATCGACCCGCCAACACCAATGCCAAGCTTCTCAGCAACCGAGGCCCCGAGCACCGCATCGCCGAGCATCAGAGGCAGCGTCCCCTCCGCAGCACCAAGACCACGGATATCGAAGTAGTCCGCCCCGATCGCAACCAAGGGCCAGCTCCGAGCCGTGAACCGCGCGTGCATCGGCACCGCGATCACATCGGCGTCCGAAGCGATCTCCTCGGTCAGCGCCATCGTCGCGGGCTCGATCGGTAGCACGCGGTAATAAAGCGAACTGAACGCCAGATCGAACCGACTCCCCTTCGTCCCCGCGACCAACGGCACCGAAGCCGCCCGCGTCGAAAGCTCACGCTCGTAATGAGCAAGCAAAAGCTCCGAAGCCACCGGCAAGCCCACCGTGGCCGCCACGCAGAGCGAAACGATCAGCGTCTGCCACTTGTGGCGGATCGCATACAACCACCCGAGCCGAAACGCCCCATTCATGACACGACCCCGCCAAGCGAGGCCATGTCGATGACCGTGTCAAACCTGGGCAGGAGCGAGTGGTCGTGCGTCGCCATCAATACCGCTGCCCCGCTCGACCGCCCCGCCTCCAGCAACAGATCGATCGTCCGCTCTTTGCGAGCCGGGTCCAGGTTGCCCGTCGGCTCATCGCACAGCAGCACCCGAGGCGAGGTCACCAACGCCCTGCAGATCGCCACCCGCTGACGCTCACCCTGCGACAATCGCCTCGGCCTGCGCTTCAAGAGATGTGAGATCTCAAGCCGCTCGGCAAGCTCCTTGGCGCGACCGGCCGCCTTGCGGTCCCGGTTCAGTCCCGGCTCCACGAAGTAAGGCAGCATGATGTTCTCGTAGGCCGTCAGATATTCCACGAGCGCCAGCGTCTGAAACACCAGCCCGATCTCCCGCAGCCGCACACCCCGACGCTGGATGTGGTCGAGCCCCGCCAGGTCATGCCCACCGACCACAACCCTCCCGCTCTCGGGCCTGTTGATCCCCGCGATGACATCCAGCATCGTCGTCTTGCCCGAGCCGCTGGGCCCGATGCAGGCCGCGACCTCGCCCGGCCTGAGGCGCAGCTCATCGATCACCA
>CAXBOF010000160.1:0-5572 GCA_963977205.1 uncultured Phycisphaera sp.
ATCGTCGCCGACTACGAAGCCAGGTCCGACGACCTCATCGCTCTCGACGAGGTCCGCCTTGACGCCGCCAATGTACGCGTGTTCATTCTCGCCGGCCAATCGAACATGAACGGCTGCGTCGATGTCCGCAACGTCGACCCGACGTGGCAAAACGCACTCCCCGAAGTAATGGTCTACTGGGGCAACGATGTCACGCCCGGCTTCATGCCGCTGGCGCCCGGAACCTCGGGTGCCTCGTGCTCGAACCCGGCGCCCGAGTTTTTCTTCGGACCCGAGCTGGCCTTCGGCCGCGAACTGGCGGCCCAGTACCCCGACGAGCAGTGCCTGCTTATCAAGTTCGCTGTCGGCGGGACGAATCTCTTCGCCCAGTGGACGACGCCCACAAACCCCAACGGCGAATTCCCCGAAGGCGGCCCGCTGTGGATCCAGCTCAAGCAGCACATCGACGACGCCCGCGCGGCCCTCGACGCCATGGGCTACCAGCACCAGATCGATGGCTTCCTCTGGATGCAGGGCGAGAGCGATGCGGACAAGAACTTCCGTGCCAACGCCTACAACTCCAAGCTGACCGACTTCATCGCCAGCATGCGTTCGCACACGGGCCACCCCGATCTGCCGTTTATTCTCGGGCGGATCCGCGATGCGGGCCAACCGCACGCCGCTACGGTCCGGGCGGCCCAAGTGGCCGTGGCCGACGCGGACCCGAACGCCTGCTGGTTCGACACCGACGACCTGCCTTTCCTGCCCGACGGCATCCACTACGACGAACCGAGCATGCTCGTCCTGGGGCAGCGGTTTCTCGACAAGCTCTACGGCTTTATCGACCCACTCGGCGACGTCAACCGTGACGGCAAGGCCGACATCGACGACCTCTACGAGTGGACGCAGAACCCGGTCGATCTGAATTGTGACGGCGTCGCCGACCAGGCCGACATGGATATCGTCATCGCCGCCGTCCGCGTTCCGGAATAATCGGACGCCCGCCCTGCCGGGAACGACGCTTCTGTCCGATATCTCGTGCCATACTTGCACGGAATCTGATTTTATAGCTTGCGAACTTCACGGCTCGGGATATTCTCATCGCCAGAGAGAGTTCAGCGCCAGCGGGGCAATTCTGCTCGGCGGGCAATGGACTGAAACGTCCGTGTCCAAGTGACATAGATCGTGCAAAGGATTGCAACGATGAGAACTGTGCGTGGCTCTGCCGTGCTCGGGCTCGCTATCGGTCTGCTCGCAGCAGCCGGAGCCCAGGCCCAACTCGCCGTCAGCGACTTCGCCATCGGGGACGATGGATGGGAAACTGTTGCCAACCAAAACGCCCCCGTGCTCTGGCAGACAGGCGTCATCAGCCAGCAGGACATCCACTACGGCATCATGGCCTTTAAAGCTCCCTCCAAATATCTGGGAAACAAGTCCGCTGCCTACGGCGGAACGTTCACCTTTGAGATGAGCACCTCGGCTCTCAAGTACGCCCCGAGCAATCCAAAGCTCCGCATCTCGGGTGATACACCAGATGGCTCATACACTTTCAAAATCGCACTGCCCCGCCCATCAACGCCCGGTGTCTTTCAAAGCTACACAGTCAGATTCGATGAGACTGATGATTGGAACTTTGTTGGCCAGAAACGCGCCCCGACCTCGGACGAGTTCCAGGCGATTCTTGCCAGCCTGACTGACATCCGTATCATCGGCGACACCAGCGCCCAGGACGACGAGATGTTCGCCATCCGTAACATCCGACTCGACCCGCCCGAGCAACCCGAGCCCGAGCCCGGTTCACTGAAAGTATTCATCATGGCGGGCCAGTCCAACATGGCCGGCTGCGACGACGTTCGCAACGTCGACCCGATGTGGCAATCCGAAATGGGCGATGTCATGATGTACTGGGGCAACGAATTCGCCCCCGCCTTCACCGGACTCAAATTGGGCACCTCGGGCGCACCATGCTCCGACGGTGCCCCGCAGTACTTCTTCGGCCCGGAACTGGCCTTCGGCAGCGACGTCTCGCTGGCCTCTCCCGAAGAGCAGGTGGTCATCATCAAGTTCGCTGTCGGCGGCACCGACATGTTCGAGTACTGGACAACGCCTACCCGCGAATTCCCCGACGGCGGCGTCCTCTGGAACCAGCTCCAGGACGTCATGGGCGAGGCCTTCACCAAGCTCGACACCATGGGCTACGACTACCACGTCGAGGCTTTCCTCTGGATGCAGGGTGAGTCCGACGCGGACAAGCGGTACCGGGCCAGGTACTACGCAAGGAATCTGACCCGATTCATCTCGAGCATGCGGTACTTCGTGGATGACCCCGAGATGCCCTTCATCCTGGGCCGGATCCGCGACGCCGGGCAGCCGCACGCCGACATGATCCGCCAGGCCCAGGTCGACGTGGCAAACAACATCCCCAACGTCTACTGGTTCGATACCGACGACCTGCCCTTCCTGCCCGACGGCATCCACTACAACGAGGCGGGCATGATCGAACTCGGTCACCGGTTCGCCGACGTGGTCATGAGTCTGCCGTAATCGACCATGCTTTCACAGAACCCAGGGCACCGGGCATCAGTTCCGGCGCCCTTTCTCATTCAAGAATGCCCCGCACGAGCCGAGAGAGGAAATAACTGAGCCGAGTCGGCATACGCTCAGGCATGTCAACACAATCCCCCGGCATCTCCGGCTACGCCCTAGCGATGTTCGCCCTCGACGTCGGATTCCAGATCGACCTCGACAAGGCCCAGAGCTTTGTTCTGGAAGCGACCCGGCTGAAGGTCGTCCGTACAAGACGGCCGGCGCCCATCTGGTTCGATTACAGCCCGCCGCCCTTGCGACTCGAGATCGACGGCAGCTCTCTCAAGATCGGCAGCACCGAGACCGAGGCCGCCGCCGAAATGCTTATCTACGACTTCGGAGCCGTGCTCGTTTCGTACCGCCTGCCCCTGCCCGGCTCACTGTCCGAGCTCTCGGATCTCAGCGTCGCGCTCTACCAGGACGAGACCCTCGAGGCCGATGCCCGCCGCCGCGTGGCGCAGGTCGTCGAGGCGATCCGCCCCTCGATCGAACGCCCCCGCATCTCCGAAGCCGTCGAGGACTACTCGATTTTCGCGATCACCAGCTGGGACGAGTCCGTCGGCTCGACAGCCATGTTCGAGAGTCACCGATCCGACCTGGCCCGCATCATCGAGGCCGAGCGGGGCGAGCTGTCAACCGAGCAGGTCAAGCGGGCAACGGACGCGACGATGAGCTACTCGACCGACGACCTTGCGATCGTCGACTGGAATGCGGCCTTGCTCTTCGACCCCGAGCCGAGCGATGTGATCGCGGTGCTTCAGCATGCCAATATCGAGCTTCTTGAGCTCCGCGTGCTCGATGGAGAACTCGACTCCATCCTCGATCACGCCGACGAGACACTCAGCGAGATGATAAACGCCCGCCTCTGGCCCGGCTTCGTGTCGGGCAAACTACTCGGTCGATTCGCGACGGTCCAGACCGACGCCGCGGTCATGTTCGAGGGCGTCAACAACGCCATCAAGCTCCTCGGCAACCAGTACCTCGCCCGGTTCTACCGCCTGACCGCTCAAAGGCTCGACCTCCCGGCCTGGCAGGCCAGCGTCCAGCGGAAACTCGACGCAACCGAGAGTCTGTACGCAAAGATGTCCGATACGACCGCGACCCGCCGGCTTGAACTCCTGGAATGGGTCATCATCATCCTGATCACCGTGAGCATCATCCTGCCCTTTACGCCCTGGTACCACTGACCAAATAGCCCGAGTCTTGTCATGCCCGAACACTCCGAGTGGTTGATTCCCCTTCTCATTTTCTTTGCGCGCATCTGCGACGTCTCCATCGGCACGTTCCGCATGCTCATGGTGATCTCCGGCCACAGGTTCGTGTCCGCGATTCTCGGGTTTGTCGAGGTCCTGATCTGGGTGCTCGCCGTGGGCGGCGCCGTCGGCAATCTCGATAACCCCATCGCGGTGCTCGCCTTTGCGGGCGGATACGCCACGGGCACACTTCTTGGGATGACGCTCGAGAACTACTTCGCCATCGGCCACCGAATGGTCCGCGTCGTCAACCCCAAGCCCGAGTTGGATGTCTCCACCCTGATCCGCGAGAAGGGCTACGCCGCCACGCGCCTCGAAGGTCACGGCAAGGATGGCCCCGTCGAGATCGTCTTCCTCGCCATCAAGAGGCGGAGACTGCCTGACCTGCTCGAAGCTGTCGCCTCGATTGCGCCCCACGCATTCGTCTCGGTCGAGCGGACCGAACGGGTCGCAGGCTTTGCGATGTTCGTCGGCACCAAGTCCGAACGCTCCCCGTGGGGCCGATTCGGCCAGATGCGCAAGTAAATCACCCTCAAGCCCGCGTTGTTCCACGAGGAACAGAGGCGATCGTTTGCGCCAAATGTGGTAGTCTCTCTAGCAAGGGGACGAAAGTGCGCGCACGAAGCTGGATATCGACGGTTCTGCTCACTCTTGGCGTGCCAGCAGCGATCGGGATAGGTGTATACCAACCCGAGGTTGAACCGCCACTGGACCCGTTGGCGACCGATCTAGAGAGCCGCCTCGAACTGGACATCCGCCCTCTCCTCGATACCCACTGCATGACCTGCCACAGGGGCGATCGAGCCAAGGGCGGCGTGCGGCTCGACACGTTCACCAACATCGACTCGTTTATCGCCCAGTCCGAGGACCTCCGCTACGCGCGCGAGATGGTGGCGACCGGGCAGATGCCGCCCGAGGACGAGATCTTCCTCCCGACCGAGCACGAACGGCTGACGATCGTGCAGTGGCTCGACGACGCCCTCGACTACACGCCGCCCGAAGGCCGGATCGACCCGGGTTGGATGACCATCCACCGACTCAACCGCGACGAATACCAGAACACCCTGCGCGATCTGCTGGAGATCGACATCTCTGCGCACGATCTCGTCGGCGGCCTGCCCCTCGACGATGTGGGCTACGGCTACGACAACATCGCCGACGTGCTGACCATGTCGCCCACGCACATGGAGGCCTATCTCGTTGCCGCAGAGAAAGCCGTGGAGATCGCTCTGGGTCCCGAGATCACAATCGGAAACGAGCCCCGCCCGCTCAAGCGTCTCCAGCGCCCGAGCAACGGCAGGCCGCTGCGCTCGGGCGGACAGTTCATGACCTCCAACGGCTCGCTGAGCAGTATCACCCCGATCCCGGTCGCGGGCGAGTACGAGATCAGTCTCGACACGTGGGGCAACCAGGGCGGCGACGACCTGCCGAACCTGAGCATCCGCGTCGATGGCAAGGAAGTGCTTTCCAAGGGCATCGAAGCTGAGAACGAGGGCGAGGCCGAGCACATCGCGGTGAAGCTCGATCTCCCAGCGGGCGATGTCGAGATCGCGGCCCATTTCACCAACGACTTCTGGATCCCGCAAGTCGCCGACCGGAACCTCGCGGTGGATGCCCTTTCCATCGCCGGCCCGCTGACGGAAGAAAGCGTCACCCGCCCCGCGCTGTACCAGAAGCTCATCGCGGGCCATGAGCCAGGTCGAGCGCACGCCGAGGAACTGACTGACTGGATTCTGTCCCGCGCGTACCGCAGG
>CAXBOF010000161.1:0-5562 GCA_963977205.1 uncultured Phycisphaera sp.
CCGTCCGCCGAGATCTCGATTTCTCGCAGACGCTTGGCCGTGCCACCGCTCGGGCCGATATCGATGTAGACGTAAGCCCACTCGCGCCCAAAGTAATCTCGCTCGGTCTTGATGAATCCCGCAAGCCCGTCGGTCATGTTCTGAGTGCCGTAATCGTAAAACTCGACCTCGCGCACACCGGGTTTGGTCAATCGCCAAACTGAGTCGCCATCACCGTCGATCTCCGGGGTTGCGTATGTCGTTGTGGTGCTGCTCGGCCAATACAGATCGGTCGTGGAGTTTTGCTTCTGGAAGCGAATGTGGCCTCGTACATTCCCATGAAGCACGATTTCTTCGGTGCTGGGCTCCTCTGTCAGCATCCTTGTGACCGGCAGGATCCAGTTGTTCCCGACCACGTCCGGGCCATCAAGATCCGTCTTGCTCGAGTACTCACGCCTGAGGTAGAAGTCCTGCCCCGGCAGCGACACCCGCAGGTCCGTCGCGAACTCCAGCTTGTGACCGTCGGCCACCATCACTGGCTGGTCTGTCACGGGGTTCGCATTTAGATTCGAACTGGCCGACCCCGGACCGCCCCCGCTGCCCGTGTCGTCGCATGTTTCGCAACCGCCCTCACCTTCGGCCCCTGCGTCATCAACCGACGCCTCGCTCGCCGCGTCCGCGTCCGTCTCAGGGCAGCCCGCGCCCTCGTCCGTGTCCTCGGGATTGATCTCAGGTACCGCCGCGCATCCATCCGGCGGCTCGGGAGGCTCTTGGCTGCCACTATGTCCTGTAGACGTAACAAAAGTCGATTGCGCGGCCAGCAATGTGCAGCAGGAAGCGCATGGCCCCGCCTTCTCCTGACCCTCAGGCCAGTCCGGCTGAAGAATCATGAATTTGCCCGAAAGCGTCCATCCCGCATCGTGATGGTGAATGTTGTAAACAGCATCCTCATTGCTAAACAGTTTTAGATTATCAGAATCATATGCCCAGGCCGGTGTGCCTTGAACATCCCCCACTGTGATCCCGGGCGTTGGTAACGACGGATCCAGACCGCCGAACCGGTAGTAGTCCACCTCTAACGGATCGTCCCACACACCTGGCACGGGCGGCTCGTGCAAGATGAGCATCTCACCGATACTCGGATCAAAAACACGATTTTCCAGTTTCTCCGTAACCCAGATCCAAAGCTCGGCCGATCCCTCATGCGGCACGGGGTCGTCCTGCTTGGCATAAATGTTTGTTTCTGCCGATGCAAAGCTAACCGTAACCGAGTTGGGGTAATCGCTTACACACAGCCCGCTGCTCAGCAACGCCTTCTCGATGACACGAGCGTCCGTGCTGTTCAGATCATTTGGACCGGCTGCTGCGCTCGCTGCTTGTGACGGGGCAACGAGAGTTTCCCCAGTATCTACCGGATTATTGCACCAGCTTGAATATTGTGAAAATGTACACCCCGACGGGTTGTCAACAAGATAGCTCAGTAGATCCTGCATGGTACAGCCGGGCCGGTTTGTTATGCATTCACCGATGACATCATTCCCGCAGTTCAAACCTGCTGACACGCCAAAGTAGTCTTTGGAGCGAGAAGGCCAATCATTACCCGGATCAGCCCCGTCTGCTATGTCTTTGACTTCATATGGAATATCGATCATGTCAAGTTTGCTAACAATCACAGAGAAGGCACTGAGAAAGACTGAGTAATTTGATTCAGTAATCGCGCCTCCAATCCAACCGCCATTGGGGTCGAACGCAGATTTAGATACACGTCCGCCAGAGAATTCAATCGTCGAAGTCGTCAGTCTTTCATAGCCGTCGGTACCGGGATAAAGTGAGTCGGGCGCTACAAATTCACCGATGACCTCATGTATCCCCGACGAAATTGACCGAACAGCAACAACCGCAAATGCTGCGTCTTGCATCGGCACGTCGTAATACCCATCCGCGGGGAAGATCGGAACGCCAGCTCCACAACAACTCGGCCAATCGATCGGATCAATATTGGGGTACACGTTGTGATCCAGATTCGAGAAGGCAGGCTCTTCCGGAATAGCACCGTGCAGATCCCGACGCCAGCCATTGAGGTAAAAGTGCCTCGCCTGGATATCCCGCATGATCCGCTCGACCTGCCCGTCAGATCTGCCAACCAGAGGACCTGAGGCCGCAAGAAGCGCAATACCAATCAATATGGACAAACGAAGAAGTTGCGTGCGCGACATCATCACGGTCTCCAGTGCAGACAGCAATCGCCCCGCGGCTCGCCCCACCACTGAAACCAGCCGGTACGCGCAATATCTGTCATCGGGACCACCCTGTCAATATGCGACTTCGGGATACATGTCGCTGCCGCTCTGCCCGCATTTCTGAAGTGGCGTGTTTCATCCAAAGAACAATTGCTTCAGGCTTGCATCTATGTTCTACTGATCACTGAATACCAGTTCACCCGGCATGCCCGGGGGGCTATTTAAGCGGGAGCTGATCGATGCTAAGTCTTTCTGCTTGGGTGATTTCCGTCCTCACGCTCTGGTACGCAGCGCAGCTTGATGCCCGCAGTTCGACGCTTGCTCTTCTTGCGAATGGGTACTCACCGGACGAGATCGCCGCTGCAGGCGTGACCGCTAGTGAGTTGCAAGCCGCGATCACTCGCCTGAATACCGAGGGGATCCCGCTTCGATTGGAGACGGCCACGGCAACCCATGAGTCCGCTGCACGCTCGCTGGCCTCAGCGAGAGAGGAGTACCTTGCTAGGCGTTCCAACGAGTCAAGATTGACCCTCGAATCCGCAGTGCAAGCAGAGCGGGCCGCTCATCATACTGTCGAATCGGTACGCGTTGAGATCGACGAGCACTTCACCGAAAGTGTGTCCTCCGGAGCGGACTCGCGGCTCCGACGGTGTCTGGCAACATCGCAGCACCGGCTGCCCATCCCATACCGCTTCGTCGATCCCGCCGTGGCGCTACCCGAGGCGATCGCGAAGGCGGAAAGGCGAATGGCCCGCGACGCCCGCGACGGGCGAGCCGCAGACCCCGCCGATATCCAGCTCATTCAGCGTGCCGAGAACGATTCAGACGTCCGCCAGGCCGAAACCAACCTCACGGCTCGTGGGGACGCGATCTGGGCGATCTACGACACGAATCTACAGAGGTAGCCCCACCCTCGCAGCCTTAACGCTGTGAGGCGGCAGTATCGAGCGAAACAGGATCCGAATGCGTGGCCCTTGCCGCGATCTGAGGTATGTTTCTATTGACACCAATGGTACCGGAGCGCCCATATGAAACGGATAATCTGTCTCACCGCACTCACTCACCTACTGGTCATGCCAACCGTGGCAAGAGCGGACATTCTTTATGGGATGGATCAAGGGATCCTCACCAAGATCGATACAGATACCCTGACTGCAACACCTATTGGAGATACAGGGTATTTTGCATTAGCTGGACTTGAGTTTGGTCCCGATGGCCAACTGTATGGCCTGTCGTATCAAACCGACGAGCTTGTGAAAATTGATCTCAACTCTGGATCGGCGACAGTTGTTGGATCGACCATTCTGAATATCAGTTCTGGTTCTGGACTTGGATTGGATCCAACCACGAATCTGATGTACGCGACTGCAAAGCTGACCCTTAGCACTCCAGATATATTAGTTATAATATCTCTGGAAACAGGAGGAGTTACCTACGTTGGAGAGGTTTCTGGTACAGGGAGCTCCGCGTTACACTCGCTGGACTTCACCGCATCCGGTGAATTGTACGGCATCCAGCTCATCGGCTCAGACGGTCAATTGCGAGCTATTGATAAGACAGATGGAACCTCGGTCCCCATTGGCTCTCGCTCCCTTCCGACAGTTGGCTCGTTGACAATCGCACCCTCGGGCACCGCGTGGACGATTGAAGCCCCCGGCTATCTGTACTCCATCGATCTTGAAAACGGAACACCTACGAATCACGGACTTGTCACAGGATTTACAGGTGGAGAAGGGCTTATCGGCTCGCTCGCCAGCATTCCATCGCCGCCGGTTACGGCTGTATTCTGTGCTGGAATCCTGCTTTCTGTAGGGCGGAAACGGATGGGAGGCCCAAGCTAAACTGAGACATAGTTTCGGTATCTCGAGCCATATGTAACGTTCGGAAAATAATCCGGCGGCAAGAAGTTACACTGTGAGCATGTCTACATCGCAGAGCATTCTAAGTTCCTCTCGATTAGCTCTCAAGCTCTTCATTGTTGTCCTCTCCCTCATGATCCACGGCCGTGTGTTCGCTCAACATACACAATTGTCTGGCGACATCCCTATCGCCCGCCTGATCGATACCGCCTCATCCAAGCTCGGCGTCTCGGTCCGCTACGACCCGTCCTCGCTCCGCCAGTCGGTGACCATCCGCTCAGCAGACCCGATGTCTGATGAAGAGCTCTGGCGGCAGCTCAACGACGCGCTCCGCGCGATCGAGTACACGACCGTCGCCCAAGAGACCCCTGGCAGCTACGAGGTCGTGCAGCTGCGGAGCGCCGCAGGGTCGGCATTCATCGAGCGAACCGATTCGGAGCACACCAAGCACCCGCCCGCAGGGTACAGAGCAGTGCTCGTCTCGACTTCGCCTCTCGACCCCACCGCTGCCGTCACGCTCGTCCAGCCGCTTGTGAGCCCCACCCACGGCAAGGCCGTCGCGCTGCCCGGCTCGGGCGAAGTCCTAATCGCTGATCTGTCTACACGCGTCTCAGTGATCGAGACCACGCTGGATCGCGTCAAGAACGCCGAGGGCGAAATCGTGATCGAGCCGATGCGGGCCCCGCCCGGCCGCGCCGTCGAGTACACCTCGGTGATCAAGCAACTGGCCGAGCGGCAGCGGACCGCGGGCGGCAAACCCCTGCGTGGCGACCTCATCGCATCGGCCGATGGCGCTTCTGTCACGCTCGTTGCCCCTGCGGATGAGTTCCCGACGTGGGCAGCGCTCGCCGAGCGCGCCTGGCCGACGACGCTCGAGTCGCGGCCCTACTTCGTCGCCGAGTTCGACTCGCAGACACTCAAATCGGTCTTCGAGGAAGCGATCACGGCGATGGGTCCGGCCGGTGAGGGGGCCACGTTCTTTGCCAACACGTTTACGGGCTCGGTCACAGTCACGGCCCGTCCCGAGACACACGAAAGACTGTCCCAGCTCGCACAGGAACTCCGCGACCTGCCGACCAGCGCACGCCTTGCGACCGAGCGGCTGCCGGTGCGCCGCAGACTTGCCGCCACACTCGCCGAGCAACTGACGAGCCTGCTGACGCGCGACTCTGGACCGGCCACCACACTGTCAGCCAGCGCCGCAGCTGGCGCAGCCCCACAAGAGCAACTTGCCAATACAACCAATGGAGCATTTTCGACTGGTCCCACGATCACGATCGACGAGGCGACTAACTCGCTGCTGATCACGGGCACGCCGGCGCAGCTGGCGTCGGTCAAGGACCTGACTGTGCAGCTCGACACGACCGTGCCGCAGGTGATGCTCGAGGTGCTTCTTGTCAGCCTGACCGAATCGGAGACACTGGACCTGGGTGTCGAGCTCGAACGCATCGAGGTCGGCGGCAGCACGATCTACAGGCTGAGCA
>CAXBOF010000162.1:0-5554 GCA_963977205.1 uncultured Phycisphaera sp.
AACTGGAATGAGCAGCTCCTCGGCGTTCTTCCGGGCACGCCGATCGGTCCCTTCGGCGGGCGGTCGTTCGCTTCTGCGATTTCAGGTGACGGCGATGTTGTGGTTGGCACGAACAGGTTTACTGATAACGGACCCTTCTCGACCCCAACGGGCTTCATCTGGACCGCCGCAGATGGAATGCGCGACATCCGCGATGTGCTTGCGGACAACGGCATCTCGCTGCCCGCGGGTTTCCAGATCGACGGTTTGACCGGCATCTCCCAGGACGGCACCAAGATCGTCGGTGTGGGCAGCTACCCCGCCAATTTCCCCGATTACTACTCGGTCTTGATCGATCTGGATACGTCCTGCCTGGCCGATGTCAACGGCGACGGCATGGTCTCGCCCGCCGACTTCAGCGCGTGGGTCGCGGCGTTTAACGAGGCTGCTATCGAGTGCGACCAGAATGGCGATGGAGCGTGCTCGCCTGCAGATTTCTCCGCCTGGGTGGCCAATTACAACGCCGGCTGCTGAAAATTATGACTGACTCACACCGGCGCGGGCAGTCTTGACAGATTGGTCGCGCTGTTCACCAGATCGAAACTCAGAAATCACTTTGCCACCAAAGGCAATGGAGACAGAGCATGTACAGTCATAGCAAATCCGTACTCGTTGCGATCGCCGGCCTCTGCGCGGTGAGCGCCCAGGCACAGGTCAGCCTTGAGATCTTTGGGAGCGGGTTCGGTGCCACCGATGTCTCGGCAGATGGCTCGGTGATCGTCGGCAACTCGATCAACGATAGTCTGTATCAGCAGGCGCGATGGACACGGGATACCGGATTTGTTCTGCTCGGGCGAGCGACCGGGCCGGTCTTTGGGACTGGCGGTGGTGCGCCCCAGGTTTCCTATGACGGAACGCGGGTCTCATCCACGATCACCGGCGGCAATGACAGCTACATCACGGCGGGCATCTGGACCGAGGGCCAGGGCTGGCAGGAAATCTTCCCGCCGTTGCTCCCGGGCGCGGTTCTGCTCGATCTTTCGTTCGGCTCATCGTGGGCGCTGTCCGGTGACGGCTCGACAGTCGCGGGGCTCTTCTGGCGCGATCGACTGACATTCGGCGGGGGTTCGGCGCACGCGTTCAGTTGGAACGAAACCGACGGCGCGACGGATCTGGGCGGCTCATTGACCGCAGACAGTAGCCGAGCCAACGGCGTGAACGAGGACGGTTCGGTCGTCGTTGGCTGGGAGCGCATCGACCCGGGGCAGTGGCAGCCGGCCGTATGGGTGGATGGCAACAAGACCATTCTTGCGAACACGCCGGTCTCGTGCGAGGCTCGTGCGGTCAGCGACGATGGAACCGTCGTTGTCGGCTGGTCCTACGACGCCAACAACGACATGCGCGTCGCGGCACGCTGGGTGTGGGACGGCGCGAACTGGAACGAGGAACTCCTGGGCATTCTCCCCAACACGCCGATCGGCCCACTTGGCGGTCGATCATTTGCCACAGCGATTTCTGGTGACGGCTCGGTAATTCTCGGGACAAACCAGTACATCTCGAACGGGCCGTTCTCCACGCAGACCGGGTTCATCTGGACCGAGGCCGACGGCATGGTCGATGTGCGTGATATCTTGACCGACAACGGCCTAGCGCTCCCGGCAGGATTCCAGATCGACGGGCTCTCCGGCATCACGCAGGATGGCACAAAAATTGTCGGGTACGGCAGCTACCCTGCCAGCTTCCCCGACTACTACTCGTTCATTCTCGATCTCGACACATCTTGCCTCGCCGATGTCAATGGGGACGGGATGGTCTCTCCGGCCGATTTCAGCGCGTGGGTCGCGGCGTTCAATGAATCGGCGGTCGAGTGCGACCAGAACGACGACGGGGCGTGCTCGCCAGCCGACTTCTCCGCGTGGGTCGCCAACTACAACGCGGGCTGTTAACGCTTGAGTCTTTATAAGCAATCGCCTGCAGCAGCCGGACTCGTCCGGCTGCTGCTCATTTAGGCCTGCATCAACCTGTTCATGGCAGCATCTGTCATCGACACGATCTGGACAAGCATGTCGTCTGTAAGCTCGTTGTGCGAATCTGAATTGAAAGTCATATCAATCAGTTTGCGTACCGGATCAAGTTCGTTGTCCCTGACTACCCTCAGTGCAAATCGTGCAAAGTAGCGATCAGTGATCGATCGGTCGACCAGCTGCCGCACATCGCGGTGTCGTGAGTCGTTCAGAATTTTATCGTACAACTCTGTGACTATCCCCGGCGGCCCCTCAATGAATTGCACAAAGTATTCATTGTCGAACCACAAACATCCTGTTATCTCGAGTATGCGGTTTCTGCGGTAGGAGGGCAGCGCGATATCGTCGACGACCTGGGTGTCGTCCACATCTGGGGAGCGCCGGCTGGTATAAGCGATCTGGTGAAGCGGTGCGTTCAACGGCCACCTGCCTTCACAGATGTCTGCGGGATAGCATCGCCGCCAGTACCTCGCCCAGGAGAACTCGGATGGCTCAAGATTCGCTCAACCTGATCATCGCGCACCCGAATCTGGAATCGATTTCTCAGATCCGTGCGGTGGTGGAGACGACGCATAGCGTAATTGCGGAGTGCACGCTTGCTTCGGAGCTGCGCAGCGCTGCGCTCGAAACCTGGCCCGACCTGCTCATCACTGCAGTCGAATTCCCCGACGGCGATGGGCTCGACACGGTGATCGAGCTTGCGAGCCAGAAGCCCTTGCCGTCGGTTGTGGTGACGACCAAGCGTTCGATCGCGATGGTCGAGAAGGCGATGCTCGACCACGTGATGGCGTACCTCATCGAGCCGATCAAGCCCGAGGACCTGAACGCAGCCATCCTGCTCGCCCGTGGGCGTTTCGAGCAGTTGAACGAACTCGCCACCGAAGTCGAAGACCTGAAACTCGCGCTTAAGCACCGGAAAGTCATCGAACGCGCCAAGGGCGTGCTGATGGCCATGCACGGTTTGGACGAAACCGAAGCCTTCATCAAGCTCCGCACGTCGGCACAAAACGACAGAATGAAGCTCGTCGATGCCGCCCAAGGCATCCTCGATGCTCAAACGGAAACACTGGGCTAGATCTGACCTTGTAATTCGCAAATTCGACGCTCCTGTGTGGTGTGGTGAGCGGGGTGTGTCCCGGGTCACAAATCACCTGGCGGCGTCGGCAGGCAGACGAAATATTACCTTCCACATTTCATCTGTCAACTGATTGGGGCAGAGCTCTTCCTCCAAAATGAACATTGGGAGGCTCAAAAAAAGAACGCCCGCCCGGCTAAGGGGAGCCGAGCGGGCATGCAGGGGGAACCTGTAATGATTTACGAAGCTATTCGTCCGACTCGAAGGCGTGTTCGCCGTCGCCGTCGGTCTCTTCCGCGGCCACATAACCCGCTCCAGCACCAGCCCCGGCTGCAAGGACAAGTCCGCATCCGACGAGCGAGGTGCTCACGATCATGAGCGCGATGCCGTGCCCGATGATTCGTTTGAGAATGGTAATGTGTTCGCGTTGCATGGTTTAACCTCAGGCAGGATCTTCAATGGCGTCGTCAACCTCATCGACGGCGTCATCGATGGCTTCGCCGGTTTCTTCTGCTGCGTCTTCGACCGTGTCGGCTGCGTTATCGGCAGCGTCCTCGGCGTCGTTGCTATCGCACCCGGTGACGGTGCCGAATGCCAGGATGAGTGAGAGCGCCCCGGCCATGGGGAGCGCGCCTTTCAGTGTATCTTTCAGCATGTAATGCTCCTTGTGCCGCCGGTTGTCCCCGCCGTGCCCGCGACTACGCGAGACGGCGTGTGATCGAGTGGCGTCGGCCTCGATCCCTGAAAGCAATTCAGCTCTGTTCCATTGAGCTGCCGCGTTGTGCGGAGCCTGACTATAGCTTGGCTCAGTGCTGCCAGGACTTCTTTCTGATTCGATCCCGGAGATTGCATATCATTCTCACTATTTCGGTACAATGCGCCCAAATATCTTTCAATACTCGGGCACTTGATCTGTGGTTTCACTCATGCGTTCATCTCCTTGAGACGCTCAAGACGCCTCCGGCTGGATTTGATGCTCTCGAGATGACGCTGCAGGAGCTCGTTGAGCGGGCTCCCCGCGGTCTTGATGAGCACATCCTCGTACTCATCCTCGATAGCCTTCTCGCCACGAGCAGCCTCTATCAGCACGACTTCGTCGTCGTGCCCGTTGAGCGCGGCCCGTGCGTCGAGCCACCAGCGATGGGCCGTGCCCAGGGCTGTGCCCCCGCTGGGAATCTTCTCGTGATTCACACCCAGGCAAGTCGCGAGCTGATCGCGCTGGCGTTCGCGTTCCTTGGATGTCACGCGGAAGGTGTCCGCGACGACGTCACTTGTCATTTCATCCGCAGCAGAGAGGTAGCCTTCAGCTGAATCATGATTCAGCTTGCAGAGCTTCTCAATGCCATTGATGGTTTCTTTATCTAGATCTCGGATCGTTTCCATGTCAGAATCCTTTCATTCATTGGGTTGGTACGGTCTGCGTAGCGGGTCACGACAGAATGCATTGGGTTAGACTGCTTTGGATCCCTTACGGACCATGCTGAAGATCAGTGAGATCACAAAGAGAACCAGGAAGAGGAAGAACAGCACCTGCGCGATACCCGCAGCCGTTCCCGCGATGCCGCCGAAACCGAAGATTGCGGCGATGATGGCGATGATGAAGAATGCGATTGCCCAGCTCAACATGACTAACCCTTTCGATGCCGCAAACTTTGTGTCAGGCCCGTTTGTCGCCAGCGGCATGCGGCTGAGGCCTTCTTTGAAATCCCGCCGATCCCGCAACGTGGCGGGACCGGCGGTTGCCCAGGATCCGTATCAGTTCTTCGCATCGTCGGCTTCGTCAGAGATCGAATCGCCAACAGCCTCGATATCCTCGCCCATCCCCTTGGTTGTGTTGCAGCCGGGAAGTGCCATGATCGATGCACTGCCCGCCGCCGCGAGCAAGACCGATGCTGTCATGGCTGCGATGCGACGGCGTGTGCTGGTTTCACTGATTTGCGTGTTCGTAGCTGACATTTCGAATCTCCTTTGTTTGACCCAAGTAGTATCGAGTCCGTCTTTGAGATCATGATGAGCGGCAGATGAATCCTGATTTATTCTGCGTCTTATCCAAAATCCCAAACGGCCGCTTTCGCGACCGCATGGGGGATTATTCGTGATTAGCCACCACGCTTGCTGTCTCGCGTGTGATCACGGCTCTTCTCTTGCTGGTCGTTCCGAAGATCCCTGTACCACTGCCTGTGCTCACGGTTGTTGAACTTCGTCACCTCAGCACCAAATGGCCTGTAGATATGCTCGATCGAATCGGTTGTCGTCAGCTGATCGACATCTTCCGGCGAAGTCTGGCATGCAGCCAGGGTGTCGAGGTCGGCATCGATGCTGACCACATCCTCCCAGACGTACGTCTCGCTCCAGGGAACGCAGTGAAGCTCGTCGCCGAGACCAAGAACGTTCTCGTTCGGGTCGAACAGGAGCACGGGGATCATGCCCGAGTTGGCTTCGACAAGCGCATCTTGGATCTCACCGCCCTTGTCGG